>CBFCWZ010000005.1:0-29684 GCA_965601935.1 uncultured Ilumatobacteraceae bacterium | reverse complement strand
GGGTGACGGATCGATGTGGTCGTCTCCTCAGCGAGAGGCCACAGGTTCGATTCCTGTCGAGGGCGCTCAGCCTTGGGTCAGTCCTTGGTGTAGGCGACGTGGACGTCGCAGGAGGCCTTGCGGAGGACGTCGAGTGCGACCGAGCCGAGGATCCTCGAGGCGCCCTGGACACGGCGGTTGCCGACCACGATCATGCGGGCACCGAGGTCTTCGGCGACCTGGCAGAGGGCATCGGCGGGAGAATCGAAGCTGATCGTGTGGCTCACCGACGGAGGATGCAGTCCGATGGCCAACGAGGCGACGAACTGCTCGGCCTCGGCCACCGAATCGATGTGCCAGCTCTCACCGCCGACGCGCAGGTTCTTCGCCCCGCGGTCGACGCACATCACCACGTGGAGCCCGGAGCCGGTCTCGGCGGCCAGCGTTGCAGCCGCCTCGGCGGCGCGGTGCGCGGTCTCGCTCTCGTTGACTCCGACGACGATCTCGTTCACGTCTTCTCTCCCTCCGCCGCATACCCCCGCGGCTGCGCCGACTGTAGACGAGGTGAGCCGGTGGAGTCTCAGGTCAGGCGTCGCCGTCGAGGGGCCACAGCCGCTCGACCAGCTTCGGAGCCACCACGATCAGCAACCCGGTCACCACGGAGACCGAGGCGACGATCAGCCATTCGTCGCGCTCGAGGTACTCCAACTGGAAGTACTCGCGGAGGACGTCGACCGACATCACGATGGCGTAGCCGAGCCCCATTCCGGCTGCGAGGGCGACCTTCCACGGCCGCAGGGGGCGGCTGATGACCACCAACACCACCAGCCCGGCGATGAGGAGGGTGACGGTGGCGATCGTGCGCGACACCTCGATCGTCATCGCGTCGTCGGCGCGGGCGATCTCGTAGGCCACGTGCGCGCCGAGCCCGGCGATGATGCCGGCGGGGAGTGAGAATCGGAGGACTCTCGTCAGGAAACCGGGCCGCACCAGGGAGTGGTTCGCGGCGAGGGCGAGGAACAGGCCCGGGACGCCGATGCTGAACGTCCCGATCAGGGTCAGCTGGCGCGGCAGGAAGGGGAACGGCGACCCGGTGATCCCGACCATGAGGGTGAGGAGGACGGCGTAGGTGGCCTTGGTGATGAAGAGGTTGGACACGCGCTCGATGTTGTTGATGACGCGGCGGCCCTCGTCGAGCACCGTGGGAAGGGTGGCGAACCTGTTGTCGAGCAGTACGAGCTGGGCCACCGCCCGCGTGGCCGCGCTCCCGGCCCCCATGGCGATGCCCATGTCGGAGTCCTTCAGAGCGAGGACGTCGTTGACCCCGTCACCGGTCATGGCAACGACGTGCTCGTGGGCCTGCAGCGAGCGCACCATGGCCCGCTTCTGGTGCGGGGTGACCCGCCCGAACACCCGGGTTCGTTCGACGATCTCGCCGAACTCCGGGTCGTCGTCCGGAGGCAGCGTGCGGGCGTCGATCCAGTTGGCGGCGTCGGGGATGCCTGCACGCTCTGCGACCGCGGCGACGGTGGCCGGGTTGTCTCCGGAGATCACCTTCAGTTCCACGCCCTGGCTGCGGAAGTACCCGAGGATCTCGGGGGCGTCCGGCCGCACCGTGTCCTCGAGGGTGATCACCGCGGCGGCCCGGCGGTCGGCTGGGAGGAGCTCGGAGTCGATCTCCTCACCGGCATGGGCGAGGAGCAGCACCCGCTTGCCCGCGTCGGCCTCGTTCCGAACCTGGTCGAAGGTTTCCGCGTCGCTCTCGGGTAGCAGGATCTCGGGGGCCCCGAGATACCAGGTGCCGTGGTCGGCGAAACTGACTGCCGCCCACTTGCGGGCACTGGAGAACGGCAGCACGTAGTTCGCCTCCCACCCTGTCGGCGCCGTGTGGGCCGAGGAGATCGCCGCGAGGGTCGGGTTGGGGCTCGGGTCGGAGGAGGCCATCGCGCCGAGAGCGTCCCCGATCTGTGTCGAGCCGTAGCCGGCGGCGGGAGTCGCGCTGCCGTAGCTGATCTCTCCTGTGGTGATCGTTCCGGTCTTGTCGAGGCAGATCGTGTCGACGCGGGCGAGCAGCTCGACGGAGGCGAGTTCCTTCGCCAGCGCCTTCTTGCGGGCGAGAGCGATGACGCCGGCGATGAAGGCGAGGCTCGTGAGGAGCACCAGGCCGTCCGGGACCATCGCCACCGCTGCGGCGACCGTTCCCTGGAGGGCTTCCTGCCAGCGGTCGGTCTCCTCGCTGTTGAGGAGGCGGATCAGGAGGAGAGCGGAGGCCGGCGGGATGATGAAGGTGAGCCAGCGCAGGATCGTGTTGATGCCGCGGCGCAGCTCGCTGTCGGCCAGCTTGAAGACCCTCGCCTCCTCGGCGAGCTTGCTGGCGTAGGAGTCGGCGCCGACTCCGGTGGCCACGTACCGCACGCTGCCGGTCGACACGAAGCTGCCCGACATCACCGGGTCGCCTGCGGTCTTCTCCACCGGGTCGCTCTCCCCGGTGAGGAGCGACTCGTCGACCTCGAGGCCGACCTGGCCGACGACCACCCCGTCGACGACGATCTGGTCGCCCGGACCCGCAGTCAGGAGTTCGTCGGCGACGACCTCGCTGACGGCGAGTTCGACGTCGTTGCCGTCACGAACGGCGGTTGCCTTCGGCGCGTTGAGGAGCTCCAGTTCCTTCAACGTGCGCCGGGCCCGTACCTCCTGCACCACACCGATCACCGAGTTGGAGATGACGACCCCGGCGAACAGTGCGTCGCGTGGATAACCCGCGATGAGGATCAGCACGAACAACGTGAAGATGATCCCGTTGACCGGAGTGAAGACGTTGGCCCCGATGATCTCCTTCGTCGAGCGGACCGGGGCGTCGGGGACGTCGTTGGTGCGGCCGGTTGCCACCCGCTCCGCGACCTCGGCCGACGTGAGCCCGCGATCGGTGTCGGTCGGGGGAGTCGTGGCCGGTGCGGCGAAGTCGGTCATGCGTGTCCGATCACACGAGAGTGATCGTGACCCCGCAGATCTCGGTGGTCTCGCCGACACGCGTGCGATCCCGCGCCACCAGATCCATTCCGTCGAGGCCCTCGCCGCGTGGTCCGGCAGGAACGAACCGCACCGACGCGTCGAGCCCGAGCTCGGCCCATCGGGAGCGCATCGCGTCGGGGTCGTCGGCCCCGATGGTGACGCCGGCGATCGAGGTGACCGCGGCGGCGGGGTGGGCGACCCAGTCGGGGCCACCCCAGGTCCAGCTCCCCTGAGGGACCGGTTGGTCGATCGACACCAGGGTCCCACCGACATCGCGTGGGTGGAGGTGACGCCCGCGGATCGTGGGCAGGTTGCCGGACCAGACGACACGGACGCCGCGCTCGTGGAGGTGGCGCATGCGCTCGTCGAGGTCGTCGACCTCGTAGATCGCCATGTAGCCGCCGTCGCCGCCGCGTTTCTGGAGCAGCCGACCGGCAGTGGTCTCGTCCTCGGTGGGCGACACCACCTCGAGGAACTGGTCGCCGATCGTCATGAGTGCGTTGTGGAGCCCGAACTCGCCCACGCCGGGGTCCCGGAAGCAGACCTCGAGCCCGAAGGCCTCGCAGAGTTCGTCGACGACGCCGAGGTCACGCGCGACCAGGGCGACCTGGCGGAGTCGGATCATGTCGCCGATCGTAGGTTGGCCACCCGCTCGAGCGCGGCGATGAGCGCCGTGAGTTCGTCTTCGCCGAGTTCGGATTCGATCTCGCGGTAGGTCGCCTCGCTGCGCGGGGCCACGTCGGCGACGACACCTCGGCCGACGGGGGTGAGTTCGATCTCGGAGCGGCGGGCATCCCCCGCGTGCGACCGCCGCTCGATCCAGCCGCGCTGCTCGAGGGTGGTGAGGATGCGCGAGAGGCTCGGCCCGAGCAGTACGGCCCCGTCGGCGATCTCGCCGACCGACAAGGCGTCGGCACCGTCGAGCACGCGGAGCACCCGCCACTGCTGCTCGGTGAGGTCGTGGGTGGCGATCAGGGGCCGGAATCGCCGCATCAGGTTCTCGCGGGCCCGCAGGAGAGCGATCGGCAGCGACTGGTCGACGGAGCGGAGTTCGCTCATTCGTCGCGGACCCCGTTGCGGAGTGTGCCGATCTCCTCGACGTGGACCTCGACGACGTCGCCGGGTTCGAGGAAGCGGGGAGGGTCGAAACGGGCGCCGGCGCCGGTTGGCGTCCCGGTGAAGATCACGTCGCCGGGTTCGAGCGTGGCGAACGTCGACAGGTAGGCGACCTGTTCCTCGATGGGGAAGGCCATGGTGGCGGGGGAATCGTCCTGGCGGAGTTCGCCGTTGACGCGGGTGGTGAGGCGGAGATCCTCGAAGTCGGGGACTTCGTCGAGGGTGACGAGCCACGGGCCGATCGAGCCCGACGAGTCCCAGTTCTTGCCCTGGGTGACGTTGAACTTGGCATGGCGCACCCAGTCGCGGATGGTCCCCTCGTTGCCGAGGGTGACACCGGCGATGTGGTCACGAGCCCGTTCGGCGGGAATGCGGCGGCCGCCCCGGCCGATGATCGCGACGATCTCGCCCTCGTAGTCGAGCTGGTGGCTCTCGGGCGGCCGGACCAGGTCCTGCTCGTGGCCGACGAAGGAGCTGGGGAAGCGGACGAACACGCTCGGACGGTTCGGGGCGTCCTGGCCGTCGCGGTACTCGGCGTTGCGGCCGCCGTAGTTCACGCCGATGCAGAAGATCTTCCCGGGGTGCGGCACGGTGCGCTCGTACGAGACGTCGGACAGGGGGATCAGTTGCTCTTCGCTCCAGTCGAGGACCGCCGCGGCCTCGAGGGTGCCGGCGGTGGCCAGGGCATCGCTGAGATCGGCGGCACCGACCCTGCCGGCAAGGTCACCCGCGTGGGGGATGCCGTGGACGTCGACGACCACCCCGAACGTCGACCGGTTCTGGTGGCGGTAGCTGAGAAATCGCATCTTGCGTAGTTGTTTAACATGTTAGATAATTGAACGCAATGGCACATCTGAAGATCGAATACTCCGCCAACCTGGGCGACCAGGCCGACCTTCCCGCCCTCGTGGGCGCATTGCACGCAGCCGCCCTCGACACCGGCGTCGTCTCCGTCGACGCGTTGCGCACACGCGCCGACACGTGCAAGCACTACGCAGTGGGCGACCGGGAACCGACGAACACGTTCGTGGCCGTCGTGATCCGAATCGGCCCCGGCCGCAGCGCCGCCGAGAAGCACGCACTGCTCGACGCCGTACTCGAGGCACTCGAGCGCTCGCTCGGCCCGGCGGCGGCGAACTCCATGCTCAGTGTCGAATGCCAGGAGATCGAGGGCGAGTTCCGCGTGAACCGGAACAACCTGCGCCACGCCATCGAAGAACGCACCGCGAGCAGCTGAAGGAACGACATGGCAGCCACCGGAACACTCGACGACCATCTCGCCACCGCCGAGCGCGCCCTGGAACGCTTCAGGACGTCACCCCTCCTGCACCACATCGGCGGTGTGGCCGCCGCCTCCGTCGACGGCCGGATGTTCGAGAACACCTCTCCCGTCGACGGATCGAGGCTCGGCGATGTCGCCGCAGGCGACGCCGCCGACATCGATGCGGCAGCACGAGCGGCGGCGGAGGCCTTCGACGACTGGGCCGGCCGCACCGGAGCGGAACGCAAGAAGATCCTCAATGCCGTCGCCGATTCCGTCGTCGCCCACGCCGACGAGATCGCCGCCGTCGAGTGCATGGACACCGGGCAGGCAGTCCGGTTCATGAGCGCGGCTGCACTGCGCGGCGCCGAGAACTTCCGGTTCTTCGCCGACCACGCACCCGACGCGGCGAACGGCAGGTCGATGCCCGACCAGCACCACCTCAACTACTCGATGCGGTCGCCGATCGGGCCGGTCGGTGTGATCACACCGTGGAACACGCCGTTCATGCTGTCGACCTGGAAGATCGCCCCTGCCCTGGCGGCAGGATGCACGGTGGTGCACAAGCCGGCCGAGTGGAGCCCGTACACCGCTGCGTTGCTGGCCGAACTGGCCCTCGACGCCGGTCTTCCACCCGGGGTCCTCAACACGGTTCACGGCATGGGCGAGACCGCCGGCAAGGCGCTCACGGAGCATCCCGACATCAAGGCCATCGCATTCGTCGGTGAGTCGGTCACCGGGTCCATGATCCAGGCACAGGGTGCTCCCACGCTGAAGCGCGTCCACTTCGAGCTGGGCGGAAAGAACCCGGTGATCGTGTTCGACGATGCCGATCTCGAGCGTGCTCTCGATGCCGTGGTGTTCATGATCTACAGCCTCAATGGCGAGCGCTGCACGTCCTCGAGCCGGCTGCTCGTGGAGGCGGGAATCCACGACGAGTTCGTCGAGCGGCTGCGCGAGCGGGTGGCCGCGCTGAAGGTCGGGCACCCGCTCGACCCGGCCACCGAGATCGGGCCGCTCATCCACCCCCGCCACTGCAGCAAGGTGCGCAGCTACCGCACTGTGGCAGAGGAGGCCGGCGCCACGGTGTTCATCGGCGGGGGCGAACCCACCGATCCGGAGTCGCAGTACGTGAACCCGATGCTGTTCACCGGCGCCACCAACGACATGCCGATCGCCCAGGAGGAGATCTTCGGGCCCGTCCTCACCGTGGTCCCCTTCACCGACGAGGCCGAGGCCGTGCGGCTCGCCAACGACGTGCCCTACGGCTTGGCCGGCTACCTGTGGACGAGCGACGTCGGCCGTGCTCACCGCGTCGCCCGTGATCTCGACGTGGGCATGGTGTGGGTGAACAGCCAGAACGTGCGCCACCTGCCCACGCCCTTCGGGGGCACGAAGCGCAGCGGAATCGGCCGCGACGGAGGACCCGAGCACTCGTTCGAGTTCTACATGGAGACCAAGAACGTCGCCGTCGCCTACGACACCCACACGATCGGCACGCTCGGCCGGGTCGACGTCTGATGGCACGCACCCTCTCCGACGGGCAGATCGCCGGGATCGCGGCTGCCCACGAACGGGCGCGAGTGGAGGTGGCGCCGATCGACCCACCTTCGCGGTCCCATCCCGACATGACACTCGACGACGCGTATGCGATCCAGCAGGCGTGGATCGATCTCCAGGTGGAGGGGGGAGCCACGATCCGCGGTCGCAAGATCGGCCTCACCAGCCGAGCCATGCAGCAGGCGATGAAGATCGACGAACCCGACTTCGGCGCCCTGATGGACTACATGTTCCTTTCGAACGGCAGCTCGATCCGGGCAGCCGACCACCTCGACCCGAAGATCGAGGTGGAGCTGGCATTCGTGCTGCACGACGACCTCGACCTCCCTGATCCGACTGCCGACGACGTGTACGCGGCGACCGAGTACGTCGTGCCGGCCCTGGAGTTGATCGACGCCCGCTCGTATCGCGTGCATCCCGTCGACGGCGCGACACGGACCGTGAAGGACACCATCTCCGACAACGCGGCCGATTGCGGCATCGTGCTCGGTGATCGGGCGGTCGCACCCCGCGAACGCGACCTGAAGTGGATCGGTGCCGCCATGTCCCGGAACGGCACGGTCGAGGAGACCGGACTGGCGGCGGGCGTTCTCGGCGATCCGGTGTTGGGTGTGGTGTGGCTGGCGCGACGCCTCCACGGCCTGGGGATCCCGTTGCGCGCCGGTGAGACGGTGCTGGCGGGCAGCTTCACCCGGCCGGTCGACTGCCGGGCGGGCGACGAGTTCCTGGTCGACTACGGCGACCTCGGGGTCATCACGCTGTCAGTTGGTTGACCGATGGATCAGGACCACCAACCGGTCGCCCGGCTCGATCGAGGCGTCGGCGGGGAGATGCTCCTGCTGCGGCCCGCAGAAGATGGCCGGCAGGCTGAGGCGATCGGCTGGAACCGCCGAACCGGCACGTGCACGGCCGCGTACTCGCGCCGCTGCAGGTGCTCGACGGGAGTGCTCAGCGGCTCGGGGTCACGGGCCATGACCCGCAGATCCTCGCCCAGGGCGAGGGACCGATCGGCCGATCAGTCGGCGCTCATCGGCCGACGGGCTCTGGCTCGGGAACCGTCCAGTCGGCGGGCATGTGAGCGAAGTCGAAGAACGGCGCCTCGTCGTGGGCGTCGATGGCGTTCTCGATCTGGTCGTAGAAGCCCTTGCCGGTCTCCTCGGCGAACGTGATCGCCACTTCCTCGTCGCTGGAACCAACTGGGGGCCGCTGGCAGTACTCCGGGAAGCTGGCCTCGCCCGCGTCGCCCGAGGCGTACCCGCGGGCGAAGATCTGCTTGAGGACTCCGAACCCGTCGTCGCGTACGAGCATCCGGCCGCGCGGGTTGCCGCCCATGTCGGTGAGGTGGCCGAGGAACTTCTCGAGGTCGTGGGTGTCGTAGGCCACGTGCTGGCAGGAGTGGTCGCCGTGACGTTCCACGAACTTGGTGACCTGGGACTTCTTGGCCCGGTCGATGCCCTCGATGAGGGCCACGCCGAACTCGCCGTAGTCGATGCACCAGATCTTCATGCTCGAGTCGGGGTCGCCCGGTCGGACGTCGTCGATGCGGGTGATCAGCGCGCCGCCCTCGACTTCGATGTGGAACCAGGCCCACTTCTCGATCGAGCCCTCCTCGACGGCGTAGGCGATGTGGTCGACCTTCTTCAGATGTGCCATCGCACCATTTCAACGATTCGTGGAGTCGATCACAACACACGTGTACATATAGGTGAGATTGAAACAAATATGTGGACGAAGTGTTCAGATATCGCGGGTTGGGGTGAGGTAGCGTCGGTCACAGTGTCCAGGCCGCTCGACCCCACCGATGTGGCGATGATCGCCGCCTTGCGCCGCGACCCCCGTGCGTCGATCGCAGAATTGGCGCGGGCGGTCGACATCTCGCGGGGCACCGCCTACTCGCGCCTCGACCGCTTGGAGCGGGAAGGTGTCATCACCGGGTACGGCCCCGACATCGACGAGGTCGCGGCCGGCTACTCGGTGCTCGCTTTCACGATGCTGGAGATCAGCCAGGGCTCCCACGATGAGACCATCGGCCGTCTGCAGCGGATCGCCGAGATCCTCGAGATCCACACCGTCACCGGCGGTGGGGACCTCTTGTGCCGCGTGGTGGCGCGGTCGAACGATCATCTCCACGAGATCCTCCAGCAGGTGGTGGCCATCCCCTCGGTGACGCGCACCGAGACGCAGCTGTCGTTGTCGAGCACCCGTCGCCGCACTGCGGCCGACCTGTTGGCCGGTGATTGAGCTGGTCAGGCGACCGCGGTGGCTTCGATCTCGACCATCAGGTCGGGTTGGAAGAGCTCGGTCACGCCGATGAGAGTCATCGTCGAGGACGCCCCGTCGACGGCAATCATCCCTCCGAGTGTCTCCGCGTTCTCGCGGAAGGCGGCCACGTCGGTGGTGTAGACGACGAGCCGGATCACGTTCTCCGCCATCATGCCGGCTTCGGTGAGCACGTCCTTGAGATTCGACCAGGCGAGCTGGAACTGGGAGACGTAGTCGTCGGGATGCACCGTCGACCCGTCGGCGGCCGTCGACGTCTGGCCGGAGATGAAGAGCGCCCGGCTGAGGGCGGTGACCTCGATTCCGTGCTGGATGCCGAGCTGCTGCAGCCACGGCGTCGGGTTGATGTCGCGTCGTTCCATCCTTCGCCCCCAGGGTCGACGATCGTTACGCCCAGTCTCGTGACACGGTGCCTCCCAGTCGAGAGGCATCCGTCACAGCCGGCGAGTCAGCGGCGGAGGATCGGGCGGGTGAGGCAGGTGGGCCCGCCCTCGCAGTTCACGCAGAGATGGTCGGCCTCGAAGGTGGTGACCGCACAGCCTGCGGACCGCATCACATCGTGTGTGCCATCGAAGCCGGCGATCGCGAGCACCGTGCGGGGGGCGACCGCCAGCACGTTCAGGTTCAGGCCGAAGCCGGCGTCGAACTCGTCTGGTGGAGCAATCAGGAGTTCGTACCCGGCGGCTTCCATCTCGTCGGCGAACCCCTCGGGAAGGAGTGGTCCGTGGACCAGCATCAGGTCGCTGTCGAGCGGGCTGGCCACGGACATCAGGTGGAGGCAGGCGCCAGGATCGTCGATCTCGGGCAGGAGGTACGAGCGCACCTCGATGCCGTGGGGTTCCACGATGGCGCGGAACTGGTCGACACCCTCGTCGTTCGTGCGCGGTCCGACGCCGACTGCGATCGTGGTGGCGTCGACCCAGAACATGTCGCCGCCCTCGACGAGTCCAGGCGGCTCGATGCGACCGAGCACGGGGATGCGCTCGCGGGCGTAGAAGCCCTCGTGGAGGTCGACCTCGTCGTGCCGCAGATCCTTGCCCATGCGCAACAGGACCGCCCCGCCCGGCACCACGAAGGAGGGGTCGTAGGCGAACACCGAGTCGGCCAGGTCGTCGACGGCGTCGTCGATCCACAGCACCTCGGTGCCGCTCGCAGCGAGGAGTTCGGCGAACGCGGCGTGTTCGGCGGCGACCCTCGCGGGGTCGATCGGGCCCCGGTAGTGCCAGCGCTCGTGGTCGGCGCGCAGCATGGCGTTGGGCGTGCGGATCGCGACGCGGGCCAGCGGTGCCGACATCGAGTTCACCCCGTATCTCACGGGACGTGCACCTCCATCAGTTCGAGGTCGTCGGAAGGGTCGTGCAGTCGATGGCGTTCCCCGGCGGGCAGTGCAGCGCTGTCGCCCGGGGCGAGGCCGGTCGTCCCGCCCGACTCGGTTTCGAGCACGACGGTCCCGCGCATCACGACGAGGAGTTCGAACTCGCCGTCGACCGATGCCCAGTCGTCGGAGGGGGACTCACCCGGCTGGACGAAGAGGACGGTGAACAGACCGCCGGTGGCCGATGCGATTCCCGAGTCGCGGGCCGTCCAGCCGCCGAGACGCCATGTCCCAGCCGGCGTGTCCGCGGCTGCGTGGCGGACGAATCGTTGGCCGGAGAAGTCGCGATCGGACTCGACCGCTGCAGTGGGCAGCCCGAACCCGTGCTCGACGAGCGTCTCGTGTTCAGCCGGGCAGCCCACCTCGACGACCTCCAGATCGTTCCAACTGTGGAGCACACGGTGGCGGATCTCGGGGGGTTGCAGGACGCAGTCGCCTGGCCGCATCACGAACGGCTCCCCTTGGTCCTCGTAGATCACCTCGACCTCGCCCGACTTCACTGCGATGAGCTGGAAGCGGACGCGGTGGTAGTGGACGTAGTCGGGAATCGGCCCCGCTCCGGGTACGTGGATGTGCGAGGCGATGAACCTGCCACCCCACCGGCCGGGAAGCAGTTCGCGGTACCGCATGCCGGCGCGCCCGGTGACCCAGGCATCGTCGTCGCTCGCATGCGTCACGACGAGTTCCGGCACGTTCTCGGGGATGGCGACCCCTGTCGGCCGGGGCACGAACCGGATCGTGGTACCGCCGGACAGCACGACGTCGCGGCCCTCGGCGTCGACCTCGATCGTGACCGGGCGCTGCTCTGCACCTCGGCGGAGGCTCAGTGCGATGCCGTGGCCCGACAGGTCGGCGAGTGCAGGATCATCGGCGGGCATGATCCGGTCGAGCCGGAAGCCCGCCCGCTCGCGGAGAGCGTCGATGTCGGCGGCGAGGTCGGCGGAGGCGACGACCACGGTGCCACTCACGAGCGGTACTCCAGCGAGCCCGTCGGGCCGGTCAGCCGGGCGAAGAGCCCCGGCGCGGCAGCCTCGATCAATGGTGCGTCCACGTCGAGAGCAGCGAGGGCGGAACGCGCCGCCGCGTCCGGGCCGAGAATCTCAAAGGCCTCGAGATCCACCCCGGACGGGGCGGAGTCGGCGGGCGAGGTGGTCGTGCCCCAGTCGATGACGAAGGGGATCTGGTTCAGCCCGACGGCCGGCGGCAACGTGAGCCTCCAGTCGAGCCGTTCGCCGTCGGGTCGCACACGGTGCATGTCGATCGGGTCGCCGGGGTCGTGGCCGGCCGCCCTCGCGGCGGCCAGGACCTCGTCCATCGACGAGCCCGCGTCGGGGTGGACCGCGAACGTGACCAGCGTGGGGGCGTCGAACCGCTCGACGTCGAACGGGCGCGGGCTCGGGGCGTCGGGCTGGGCGGGGTCGGCAGCGATCAGCTCGAGGTAGCAGGGGCCGAACGACAGCAGCGCATTGTGTGTGCCGAGCCCCTCGTGGGCACCTCCGAACTCGGGCCGCACGCCGATGGTGGCCTCGACCTCGTCGATGGCAACGGCGAGGTCGGGCACGGCCACGACCAGATGATCAACCACAGTCATGGCGGCCAGTGAACCACGTCCGACCCGGCCGCGCCGGATGTATCCGCGACCGCGTGAGCTGACAGTTGCTCGTGCTCGAGAGCGGTCGGGTGCGCGATCGAGGATCCCCTCGAACGGCCGATCGACGAGCGGACCGTACTCCTGCGCCGGCGCGTTGGGGAGGGTGCGGAGCAGCCGCCTGAATTGCCGGGCGAACTGCACGCGACAGATCGAGCGTCCGCCGGTCGTCTGTGGGGGAGGAGTGCGACTCGTCACTCCACCCGCATCCAGACAGGGGAATCCAATGATCAAGAACCGACTCATCGCGGCGACGCTGGCGGCAGCGGCGCTCGCCGTCCCGACCGGCACCGCCGGAGCCGACGGACCGGAACGCTTCACCGACCAGATCACGGTCGAGCAGCTCAACCCGTGCACGGGCGAGGTCGGCGACGTAGAGATCACCTTCGAGGTCGCACGCCGTGTCAACGAGAACAACACCGTTCTGACGATCAAGACGTCGTCGGTCGGTGAGGACGGCTGGACAGGGAGGGGCAGCGACACGCTCGTGATCAGCGAGCGGGGGCTGATCGAGGCCGTGAACCTGCGGATCGTCAGCCCCGACGGCGGCCGGTTCTTCGTGGTGAAGCACGTCTACAAGTTCGGCGCTGACGGGACGCCCCAGCTCGTCCGCGACACCATCGAGTGCCGGCGGTGACGAGTCGCTGACTCAGGACCCCGGATCGACGGGCTCGACGTCGATCCGGGGAACGGCCGGCGGGTCGTCGAGGGACGTGACGTCTTCGAACTCCATCGTTGCGATCAGTTGCGCGAACGGACCTCCGAGGTCAAGGGTGAAGTCGTCGGTCCTCGACGTGGCGATCACGACGGCGCCCGCCGCGTCGGTGACGGGGACCTCGACGACGTCGACGATGCGATCGGAGCGCAATGCGACCGACGGAGGGCTCACGAAGAGGGGTCGGCATGTCGGCGTGCACAACGCGGTGCCCGCCGGGTCGAGGAGTCGCCACCAGAGCGCAGTCCGCCCACCGACGACGATGGGCTTCTCCTGCGAACCGGGCAGTGCTTCGAGGAGCGATTCGAGGTCGTCCGCCGCGAAATCGGGCGTCAGCTCGCCGGGCCGAACGATCGTGAGGGTGTTCGTGTCGTCGGCCAGCGCGCCGAGGCCGAGCACGACCACGCCCTGATCGGCGCGGAGCAACCACAAGGGCTCGTCGGTCGTCATCGTCAGACGAGACCCGAGCACATCGGTCGTGATCACGCCCGCACCGAGCGGGCGCGGTAGCGCCGGCTCCTCGTCGATCGTCGTCACGGAAGGCTCGTCGACCACGGGTGTGGTCTCGTCGGTGCGCACCGACCAGAGGAACCCTGTGAGGCCGAGCCCGACGATCACCGCAGCGGCCGCGGCGAGCCAGCGCGACCGAGGGTGACCGACGGGTTCGTCGGTGAGCAGCGTCGTGAGCTCCGCCCCCGCCGTCCCGGTTCGGGGCACGCTCTCCCCGACGACGCCGGAGGCATACGCGTCGCGCATTCTGGCGGCGGCGCGCTCGCGGACGGCGGGATCGGGCGCGACGGATCGTTCGAGGCGGTGCACGGCGGCGCGCACGTCTCGACCGAACTCCGCCTCATCGAGCACCTCGTCGTCGCTCACGATCCCCTCGCCTCCCGGTGGGCGGTGACGAATCCGCGCCGCCCCCGTGCCAGCAGCGACTCGGCCGCCTCGTACCCGACCTCGAGCGCTTCCGCGACCTCGGCGACCGAGAACTCCTCGACGTAGCGGAGCACGATCGCGGCCCGCTGCCGTTCGGGGAGCGAGGCCAGCGCGGTCCGGACCTGCTCGTCGTCGTCGAACTCGATCGGGGCGATGGGGCTCGACGGGGTCGCCGGAGTCGATGCGACCACGCGTTCGAGCCGCCGACGGTGACGTTCGGCGCTACGCCACTGGTCGATGACCCTGCGACGGGCCACCGTGAACAACCACGCCTGAGTCACCTCGTCGCCTCGACCCTCTGCGAACAGGCGGGCGGCGTCGGCGAAGGTCTCGGCGGCGGCCTCCTCGGCGCGGGTCGCCGAGGCCGTCCTCGACAGGCAGAACTGGTGGATCCGGTCGAACCAGTCCTCGAACAGCGACTCGAGCGGGCGCGGCACTTCGAGGTGACCGTCGGCGCCGGAGGGCACCGCGATGCGCTGCGGGAGGCGTGCCACAATCACCAAGACGGTACGTGACGCCGCAATCCGTCGCGACAGATCGAAGGAGGCGACCACGTCATGGTGGTCATGGAGAGACCACTGCCGACATCCGCACTCGGTCCCCTCCTCGCCCTGGCGCTCACGGCAGCGGCGTGCGCGAACGACGGTGAGGAGTTCATCGGAGGTGGCGACGCCGGCACGACGGCAACGAATCCGGAGACGACCGTCGAACCGGAGCCGACGGACTCGACGTCCCCGGCGACGACCGTCGGGTCGACGACGAGCACCACGATGTTCACCGTGCCGGTGGGCGACGACGGCCGGGTCGGGCTCGACGGCGAGAGCGATGGTGGGACGGCATGGCGCCTCCCCTCTCTGGGCGGCATCGACTTCGTCGTGCCCGACGGACACAGCGTCCACCACGCCGGCGACATGGTGATGATCCGACCGTCGTGGGAACTCGACGAGGGCCGCTACCTGCCGTCGGCGGTGATCAGCCTCGTGAGCCAGCGGCCGGGACTCGACGACGTCCCCACCGTCGCCGACGTGACGGCCGAGATGATCACGGGGACCGGGTCGGCCGAGAGCACGGGGAACCGGATCGAGTTCCTCGATCGCGAGATGGACGGATACCGATTCGAAGCTGCCGGCGGCGCCGCCGTCGGGCCCCACCACCTCTTCCCCGCCATCCCGCGTCCCGCGCCCTCGATCACGGCGTGGCAACCGTTCCCGATCGCCGTCCTCTTCCTCGCCGACACTCCTGGCGGCGTGCTCGCGGCCGGGGCGATCGGACGGGACGAGGACGATCTGGCGGCGGCGTGGGAGGTGTTCGAGCAGGTGGCCCCAACGGTCGAGATCGATGACCTTCGCACGAATCCGATCACTCGTCCGCTCAATCCGGCGCGTCGCACGTCACCCGTTCCGATCAAGATCCCCGATTCCGCCCCGCCCGCTCTTCGCCGGGTCGTCCAACCCGTCGATGCCGGCGAGTACACGCTCGACAAACTGGGAACGCCGGTCGCCGTCACCGTCCCCGACGACTGGTGGATCCAGGGGAACTTCCCCGGCATCGTCGTCTTCACCGGGGACGAGTCGTTCGGACCCGGCGACCGGTCGATCACCTTTCGCACCGGGCTCGACCACATCGTGGCCGTCACCAGCGACTTCGAGGCGATCGGCGAACCTCGGCCACTCGATCTCACCGAGCCCTGGCCCGGCGAACAGCCCGAGACGCTGATCGTCGAGTCGGCAGGCGAGGTCGAGGTCGGGGGGCTCCCCGCACAACGGTTCGATGTCGGCATCGATCCCGACGCGGACTGTTCGGCGGACGAGCCGTGCGAATACCAGGTCCTCTCGGCTCACTTCGATCAGACCGAGACGATCCGCAAGGGCTATGTCAACCGAGTCTGGCTGATCACCGAGGGCGTGCCCGAACCGATCACGATCATCGTCCAGGCTGCCGACGAGGCGTGGCTCGACGCTGCACAGCCGGTGATCGACAGCATCCGATTCCTCGCCGACGCGTGATGTGGGGCTGACGACGAATCACGGGCCCGACCCCAACGGCCCGTGGCAGCGACGAGCCACTGAGGAGACCCCTCGATCTGTTGACACCTCCGTCGCCCCGCGTGACGGCACTTCGGAACCTCGTATCTGCCAGCTCCGGCGGCCTGCACTAGGTTCCCGCGGATGTCGGAGTTCAACGGTCGTGTCGCCATCGTCACCGGGTCGTCCAGCGGGATCGGGGAGGAGACGGCCCGCCGTCTCTCCGAACTCGGGGCCACGGTCGTGGTCAACTCGTCGTCGTCGGTGGAGGCAGGTGAGGCGGTGTCGGGTTCACTTCCCGGCGAGTCGACGTACATCCGTGCCGACATCTCCGACCAGGACGAGGCACACGCATTGATCGATCAGACCGTCGAGAAGTACGGGCAGATCGACTACCTGATCAACAACGCCGGGTGGACCACGGTGGTGCCCCACGAGAATCTCGACGAGTTGACCGACGAGATCTTCCGCACGACCTTCGAGGTCAACGTCTTCGGCACCTGGTGGCTGACCAAGCGGGCGATCCCGCACCTGCTCGACTCCGATGACCCGAGCATCGTGAACATCACTTCGATCGCCGGTGTCCGGCCGGTGGGCTCGTCGATGGCGTACTCGATGTCGAAGGCCGCCTTGAACCAGATGACGGTTCTCCTGGCGAAGAGCTACGGACCGATCCGCGTGAACGCAGTGGCGCCAGGTCTCGTCGCCACCCCCTGGACCGAGGACTGGGACGCCATGCACGCCGGCGTGGCCGCGATGGCCCCGATCCCGCGGTCGGCGACACCCGACGACTGCGCCGAGGCGGTTCTCGCCCTCCTGCGCAACAAGTACACGAGCGGCGAGGTGTTCGTGGTCGACGGAGGCCTCACCCTCAAGATGTAGCCGACGTCAGGCGGCCGACTTCTCGAGGACGTGGACGCCGCAGGCGGAACCGAGGCCGATCACGTGGGCCAGGCCGACCTTGGCGCCTTCGATCTGCCGATCGCCGGCCTCACCACGAAGGTGGTGGCAGACCTCCCAGATGTTGGCGATGCCGGTGGCGGAGATGGGGTGGCCCTTCGACTGGAGCCCGCCCGATACGTTGACGGGGGTGCCGCCGTCGCGCCACGGGGCGCCCGACTTGAAGAAGTCGACCGCTCCACCCTCGTCACACAGCTTGAGGTTGTCGTAGTGGACGAGTTCGGCGGTGGCGAAGCAGTCGTGCAACTCGACCAGGTCGAGATCTTCGGGGCCGACCCCGCTCTGCTCGTAGGCCGTCTCGGCGGCGTTGCGGGTGAGCGTGTTGACATCGGGGAGGACCTGGCAGGCCTCCTGGTACGGGTCGGTGGTGAGGACCGACGCCGACACCTTGATCGCCCGGCGCTGCTGCTCGAGTGAGAGCGTCTGCAGCTTCTCGCCGCTCACGACCACGGCGGCGGCGGCACCGTCGCAGTTGGCCGAGCACATGGGGCGGGTGTTCGGGTAGGCGATCATGATGTCGTTCATGATCTCGTCGAGAGTGAACCGCTTGCTGTAGGCGGCGAGCGGGTTCAGGGTCGAGTGGGCGTGGTTCTTCTCCGAGATCTGGGCGAACAACTCGAAGTCGGCACCGCCGTACTTGTGTCCGTACTCCATGCCGACCTGGGCGAACACGCCGGGCATGGTGTCGGTGCCGATGCGGCCGTCGGTGGGTGCGACGGCTCCGTAGCGGCCTTCGGGCGTCCACTCGTGGCCGTCTGACTTGGCGACTCCGCCACCGCCGAGGAGTCCGGCTCCGGCCAGCTTCTCGACGCCGACGGCGATCCCCATGTCGCACTCGCCGGCCTTCACGGCCATGATCGCCGTGCGCAGCGCGGTGGCACCAGTGGCGCAGGCGTTCGACACGTTGTAGACGGGGATACCGGTCTGGCCGACCTGCTTCTGCAACTGCTGGCCGATCCCGCCCCGGCCCATCAGATTGCCGGCGGCGAGGATGCCCATCTCGCCCATCGACACTCCCGCGTCGGCCAGGGCGGCCATCATCGCCTCGGCGCCGAGGTCGACGACGTCCTTGTCCGGGTGCTTCCCGAACTTCGTCATGTTGATCCCGAGGATGAAGATCGAATCGCTCATGGGAAGTCTCCTGTCAGGCGGGTTCGAAGCCGAAGCCGATGGCCTCGACGCCGTTGTCGTCGGTTCCGAGTGAGTAGGTGCAGAGGCGCAGGTCCATGCCCGTGCGGACGTGCTCGGGGGATGGCTCCACGTTGCGCAGGTTGCCGCGGACGCTCGTGCCGCCACAGTCGATCACGCCCGACACGAACGGCACCTCGATGCCGGGTGCCGCGAGCGACACGATCGTGAACGTTCGGAGTTCGCCCTCGGTCGGGATGTCGACGTCGGTGAACTCGGTGCCGAAGCAGCCGGCACAGGCATTGCGCCGGTCGAAGAAGCGGGCGCCGCACGAAGTGCACTCGCGGGCGGTGAGGTGCGGATCGTCGCCGAGTACGAGGTAGTCGACGAGGGGGACCTGGGTGGCCGTGTCGGACATGGTCACGACGGTAGTGACGAGCCGGAAAGCGGCCCGAGTCGGAGCCTCAGTCCGTCGACGGGGTCGGCGAGCCGATTCCGAGTTCGGCGGCGTAGTCCTGCATCCACGGTGGCAGACGGGTGGGGCGCCCCCTCGTGGTCGAACAGCCGTGGACCGTGACCCCGGTGGCGCGGGCCGCGGAGCGCTCGGATGTGTCGCCGACGGTGACCAGATAGGCCATCTGGAAGGTGGCGCGGGTGAGCTCGGCCAGGGCCACATGGACGGTCATCACGTCGTCGAACTCGAGGGGCCGGTGATACCTCACGAACGACTCCAAGACGGGGGATTCGAGGCCGGCGTCGCGCCACTCGGTGAACGGGTGCCCGATGTGCTGGAGGTAGGCCACCCGTGCCTCCTCGAAGTAGGGCAGGTAGTTGCTGTGGTGGACGATCCCCATCGCGTCGGTCTCCACGAACCGCACGCGGATGTCGTGGCCGAACTCGTAGTCGGAGGGGTCGGTGGAGGGGTCGATCGAGAGGCGCATCGCCACGAGTCTGCCTCGCGCGCCCGAATCCGATTGACTGGTGGGCCGTGACACCCGCGATCCAGTCTCTCGATGTGGCCGGCGTGGCCTATGGACTCCACGAGTACGACCGCGGTGACGACCTCACCGACTTCGGGAGGGAGGCCGCCGAGGCGCTCGGCCTGCCGTACGACCAGGTGTTCAAGACGCTCGTGGTCGGCCTCGACGACTTCGTGGCCGTTGCGATCGTCCCGGTCGACTCGCGGGTCTCACTGAAGCGGGTGGCGGCAGCGTTCGGGAAGAAGAAGCTGCAGATGTGCGACCCGACCAGGGCCGAGCGCGTCACCGGCTACGTCGTGGGTGGCATCAGTCCCATCGGGCAGAAGCGCCTCCTGCCGACGGTCCTCGACGAGACGGCGAAGATGCATCCCGAGATCTACGTCAGCGGAGGTCGCCGTGGCCTCGATGTCAGCGTCGCCCCGGGCGACCTGATCCGCCTCCTCAGCGCCGTGGTCGCCCCGATCGCCGCCTGATCACCGGGCCGGGTGACGGAGCAGTGCTTCGATCCGGGCCACCCGTGTGCGCGCAGGTGGGTGCGACGCGGAGAGGCGGCCGCGCCAGCCCTTCGGGCGGCGGGAGGGGCGGGTGGCCATCATCTGGCGGAGGGCGCTGGCCAGCTCACGGCCGAAGCCCATCCTGACGACACGCTGGTCGGCCTCGAACTCCGAGCCGTGACCGACGTAGTTGGCGAGGGCGTCGCTGGCCCTGATCGCCGCGGTGAACACCCACGACACACCCCGGATCAACATGGCGCTCACGTTGCCCACCGCCTCGATCAGCGGCGAGCGCCGCCCGAAGCTGCCTGCGGCCGCGGTGGCGACGTTCTCGAGGAAGAAGCCGATCCGGGCCAGGAACACCACGGGGAGCGAGAGCCAGTGTCCGATGGTGATCGCCACGGTGTGGAGGCCGAGGTGGTGGCTCAACTCGTGGGCCAGGACCCCGCGCAATTGGCGTGTGGTGAGGTCGTCGACGGCGTACGACGTGACCACGACGAGGTGGCCTCCGCAGGCGTACGCGTTGAGCTCTTCCGAGGGGAGGATCCGGAGGATGTACCGGTCGGCGGTCAGTCCGTTGGCCTGGGCGACCTCGGCCCACACCGGCTCGATCACGTCGGCCTCGGCGGTGGTGGGTCGGCGGGCACCGAGCAGCGGCGTGAGGATCGCCGCCTGGACGGGCCTGACGAACATGAGGAGGCCACAGGCCAGGAAGGCGAGTGCGAAGACCCAGTACCGGATGCCGAACAGCCAGACGAGCGGCAGCCAGATGATGAGGAGCGCGAGCAGGGTGAACGGCAGCATCGCGAGCACTGGTACGAACGCCGAGACCGCGGACCGCTCGACCTGGCGAGCACCTTGGACGCCCGACTGTGCTGTCATGGATTCGTCAATGATACGGACCGGTGGCGCACACTCGACCCGTCAGGCCAATGCCGCGGCAACCCACGTGTGGACGAAGGACGCCACCTCGCCGACGTCGGGTCGATCGTCGAACGGCGTGCTGCGAATCCAATTCGAGTACGACGAGACCGCGCCGAGCACTCCGACGGCGAGCAACTCGGGGTCGGCGTCGTGGATGACACCCGATGCCTGACCCTCCTCGACCAGTCGACGCACGTCGTGGAGGTACACGCCCGCTCCTTCGCGCAACGTCTCGCGGACGTCCTCGTCGGAGCGTTCGACGTCGAGCAGCCGGAACCAGGCCGCATGCTGGGCCATGAAGTGCACGCTCGCCTCCGCGCCCTGTCCGATGCGGATGCGGGCATCGGCCCCCGGGTCCATCGCTGCGGCCTGGGCGCGGCGCAACTCGAGCCGCATCGCGCGGACGAGGTCGGCGAACACGTCGGCCTTGGTGTCGAAGTACCAGTAGAAGAGGCCTTTCGCGACGCCCGCCGTACGGCAGATGTCGGCGATCCGTGTCGCTGCGTATCCGCGGTCGGCGAAGAGCTCGAGTGCCGCGTCGAGGATCTGCTGCTTGCGTTCGCGGCCGTGCTCGGTGTGCTGTCGCGCCGTTTCGCCCGCCTCGGTCGACGCACGGGTGGTCTGGCTCACGACCCCAGTCCATCCCATCCTTGACCCGCGGGTCAAGACGGGCCGGAGGCGGCACTATGGTCCTCGCGTGATGGGGGCCAGTCGCGACGAGCGCATCGAGACCCGGACACGCCACGACAAGTGGAAGAACGTGCCGTTGCGGATCGAGATGCTCGAGTGCATCAACTGCGATGCGTGTCTCCGGCACTGTCCTCCCAACTTCGGGGCGATCTTCAACCACGGCCCGGACGTGATCATCGTTCCGGAGCTCTGCAGCGGCTGCGACAAGTGCCTCCCCGCCTGCCCCGTCGACTGCATCTATCCCTACCCGGAGTGGGAGTCGGAGACGGTGCCGGACGACTGGTGGGACGAGCCAGGGGGCGCCGACGACCCCTACGTGTGACGCGAACTTCTGCAGAACATCGTGTGTGGCGCTGACGAACGGCGCTCGGGGCGCTAGACAATCGATCATGTCAGTCCTCGAAGGCGCCGAACCGTTCAGCCACCAGGGAGAGGGGAAGGTGGGCGTGCTCGTCCTCCACGGGTTCACCGGGAATCCCTCCTCGATGCGGATCCAGGCAGAGGCACTCGCCTCCGCCGGCCACCACGTCGAGCTGCCGCGGCTTCCGGGCCATGGAACGACGGTCGAGGAGATGCTCACCACCGACTGGTCCGACTGGACCGCTGAGGTCGAGGCGGCATACCAGCGTCTCGCCGAACGCGCCGACGCCATCGTCGTCGCCGGACTCAGCATGGGCGGTTCGCTCACGCTCTGGACCGCACTTCAGCACCCCGAGGTCGCGGGCATCGTGTGCATCAACCCGGCCACCGTGCCCCAGGGCGGCGAGTTGGTCGAGATGGTCAAGGGCATGGTCGACGACGGTGCGGAGGTGATGCCCGGCATCGGTTCCGACATCGCCGACCCCGATGTGACCGAACTCGCCTACGCCGACACGCCACTCGAGCCGCTCCTCTCCCTCGTCGAGGACGGTCTCGCCCCGATGGCCGACCGCTATTCCGAACTGGCGATGCCGCTGCTCCTCATCACCTCGAAACAGGACCACGTCGTCGAGCCCTCCAACAGCGAGCACCTCGCGGTCAACCACGGCGGCCAGGTCGAGCACATCTGGCTCGAGCGCAGCTATCACGTGGCCACCCAGGACTACGACCGTGATCTCATCAACGAGAAGATGATCGAGTTCGTCGGCCGCACCGCAGGAGCCTGACGGCCCACCCATGCTCGCCAGCATCCCCAGCCCGTCGTTCGACAGCATCGACATCGGGCCGCTGAGCCTGAACATTTATGGGCTCCTCATCGCGCTCGGGGTCGTCGCCGCGATCTGGCTGATGGGCCGCCGCTTCGAGCAGCGCGGCGTCGGCACGATGGACGACGCCAGCGCGATCGGCCTGTGGGCGGTGTTCGCCGGTGTGCTCGGGGCCCGGGCGTATCACGTCATCACCGACTGGCACCGCTACGAGGACGACCTCGGCAGCATCATCACCGGCTTCGGCACCGGACTCGGCATCCCTGGCGGCCTGATCGCCGGCATCCCGGTCGGCCTGTACGTCGCGCACCGCAAAGGGATCTCGCCCGGAGTTGCTGCCACCTGCGCGGCGCCGGCGATTCCGCTCGCGCAGGCCATCGGCCGCTGGGGCAACTGGTTCAACCAAGAGCTCTACGGGCGCCCCACCGACCTGCCGTGGGCTCTGGAGATCGACGATGCCCACCTGGAAGCGGGCTACGCCTCGGGCACCACGTTCCACCCGACCTTCCTCTACGAGTCGTTGTGGAACTTCGGCCTCGTCGGCCTCTTGCTCTGGATCGACCGCCGGTTCGCTCTGCGCAACGGGTCGTTGATGGCCATCTACGTCATGGGCTACGGCGTCGGCCGATTCTGGGTGGAGGGTCTCCGAATCGACTCGGCCACCGAGGTCGCCGGCCTGCGCTGGAACCAGTGGATGGCGCTGGCGATGATCGCGGGGGGTGCGCTGTGCCTGGTCTGGCTGGAGAAGCGCCCGCGTCCCGAGCCCGCGGAGGTTCCCTTCGACGAACCGGCCGGTGAGCCGGAGGCAGACGCCGCGCCCGAGGGCGCCGAGGTGTCCGACTCCGACACGGCGGCGCTCAACGCCCCGTCCGACGACGATCCGCCACGCCAAGCCTGACCGCTCAACCCGGCCGGTTGGCGAGGCCGCGGAAGCGGAGCGGGGGAGCGGCGAACTCCTCTTGGCAGTGGGCCGCCCATCCGGCGATCCGGGCGACCGCGAAGATCGGGAAGTGCGGGTCGAGGCCGGTCGTCCATGTGAGGGCACCCAGCGCGAGGTCCACGTTCGGTGGCGTGGGCAGCCTTCGGCCGACCTCCTCGACCGTGTGATCCACCAGAGCAAGTCGATCGGCCGGGGCCACGGCACGCACCGCCTCCATCAACGGTTCCACGCGCGGGTCGAGCCGGCGGTACACCTTGTGGCCGAATCCCGGGATCAGCTCGCGCCGCTCCCGGCGGGCCTCGATCTCGGGTCCCGGGTCGTTCCGTTCACAGGCGGCGAGGAAGTCGTGGACGAGGGCCGACGCCGAGCCGTGGAGTTCCCCGTCGACCGCCGCCAGCCCCGCGGCCAGTGCTGCGTACGGCGACGTTCGAGCCGATGCAGCGACACGCACGGCGAGTGTGCTCGTGGCGAGCCCGTGGTCGGCGAGCAGGATCAGGGCCCGGTCCACGGCGCCGACCAACTCGGCGGCCGGGCGGCGGGTCCACGCGGTGGCGAGGCGGTGGGCGAACGGGCCGGTGCGCCGGGTGGCGCCGAGGAGGATCGGGCCGGCCGCCAGCAGTCGGCGTGCCGCCGTGGGGCTGTCGTCGTCGGGGTGCAGGTCCCCCAGCAGCTGCGCCGCCATCGCGATCCGGGTGATCGGCCTGGTCGTGGTCGGTAGCTGCTCGATCGCCTGACGATCGTCGACCGGGAGGGGCGCCCACTCCGTCGCCGCCGGCAGTTGCCCGGTCCACAGGAGTTCGGCCACAGCCTCATAGGAGCAGGTGACCAGGTCCTCGAGTGGGAACCCATGATGGCGTACGCCGTCGTCGCTCAGCACGGTGACGCCCGAGGTGATCTGCACGTCGATGGTCGGGCGTCTCGTCGGTGTCGTCGCGCGGCCCCTGGTCGCCAACTCCTCGATCTCGTCGAGGGCGAACAGCGACGTTCGGCCATCCGGTCCTGTGGTCCGGTTCACCCTTCCCCGACTGACGTAGGCGTAGAGGGTCGCGGGCGCGACACCGAGGATGCGGGCGGCTTCGTTGGCACGCACGTACGTGGTCATGGGGCCATCGTGATCAATGCCTCGGATCAAATCAACATTGATGGAATCAACGTTGATCGTCGAGCCGACGTCTCGGACACTTGTCCCATGACGACAACACTCATCGACGTACCCGCCGGTCTCAACGGGGTGGTCGCCGCCGACACGACGATCGGCGCGGTCGACGGAGACCGCGGCTCGTTCCACTATGCAGGCCACGACGCGCCGGCACTCGCCCGGACACGCTCGTTCGAGGAGATCTGGTACCTGGTCCGCAACGGGCGCCTGCCCGACGCCACCGAAGCAGAGGCGTTTCGCCGCGAGGTGGCCGGGCTCCGGGCTGACCCGAGTGCTGGACGGCCGGCGCGTTCGGGCGTGCCTACCATCGGACAATGACGAATGCGCTTCCCGAGCAGGGCCGAGCTTCTGCAGAGCTCCAGGCGCTCCTGGCCGAATGGCAGGGGGGAGACATCGACTGGAGAGCGGGCCGCGCCTTCAGTCTCGTGTACCACCCCGACGACCCGGGGTTGGAGGAGCTGCAGCACGCCGTCGCCAGCCTGTTCCTCCACGAGAACGCCCTGAACCCGTTCGCCTACCCGAGTCTGGTCCGCATGGAACAGGAGGTCGTCGGGGTCGCCGCCGAGATGTTCGGCACCGACCCCAGGGCGGGCACGATGACATCCGGTGGGACGGAGAGCATCTTCCTCGCCGTCTACACGGCACGCGAGCAGGCCCGTGGGCGGGGGATCGACGACCCCCAGCTCGTGCTCGCCGCCACCGCCCATCCCGCATTCACCAAGGCTGCCCACTATCTCGGTGTGGAGGAGATCCGCGTTCCTGTCGGGGCGGATCTGCGCGCCGACCCGACCGCCATGGCCGACCGTGTCGGTACGCGTACCGCCCTCATGGTCGGCTCGGCGCCGTGCTACCCGTTCGGTGTCATCGACCCGATCGCCGAACTGGCGCAGGTGGCGCTCGCCAACGAAACCCTGTTGCACGTCGACGCCTGCCTCGGTGGCTGGCTGCTCCCGTTCTGGGAGGGGATCGGCGAGCCGGTTCCGCCCTGGAACTTCTCGGTCGAAGGGGTCACATCGATCTCCGCCGACGTCCACAAGTACGGGTACTGCTTCAAGGGTGCGTCGACCATCCTCTACAGAGACGTCGAGATGAAGCGCCGACAGCACTTCCTCTTCGACGGTTGGCCCGGAGGTCTCTACGGTTCTGCGACCACGGCGGGGACCCGGCCCGGCGCGCCGATCGCGGCGGCGTGGGCGACGATCCAACACCTCGGCCGTGACGGATACCTGGCGAAGGCCCGCGCCGTGCGCGACGCCACCCGCGCATTCCTCTCTGCGATCGAGTCGGTCGACGAACTCGAGGTGTCGGGCGGGCCCGACATGTCGGTGTTCGAGTTCTCCTCGCGCGAGGGCCTGGAGGCCACCGGAGCGATCGGCGACGTGATGGACGATCGGGGCTGGCACCTCGACCGGCAGCAGGGCGGCCTTCACATCATGGTGTCGCCGGGACACCGCTCGGTGACCGAGGACTTCGAGGCAGATCTCCGCGACGCCGTCGCCGACCGCGGCGTCAGCCGCGGTGTCGCCGCGACCTACGGTGGCGTCACCGACGGCTGACGGCCCGCCACCGAACGGGTGCTCGGTGGACTCAGGTGAGGTCGAGGCAGGCGACGCGGGCGCCGTCCCCGTCGTGGATGACGATCGACTGTGCGTCGGGACGGGCGCGGTGGTCATGGGTGGCCTTCGCCACCGCAACACCGCGTCCGTTGGTGTGCAGGGTCGGCCAGATCTCGTTCTCGTCGTCGACCGCCCCTCCCACGGTGTGCTGGTAGTGGCCGCCGCCTCCGGTCGAGCAGGGCGCGTCGTGGACGTGTGAGCCGTAGGTGGTGTTCGGTTCGAGCCCGCGGGCCACGCTCACCACGACGGTGCGTCCGCCCGTGCCGTCGGTGCGGATCATCACTGCGTGGCCCCTGATGTCGTAGCCGCGAACCTGACCCGTCTGTGTGGTGTCGAATCGGCCGTGGGTCACCTCGGCGTCGGTTCCGGCCTCGACCGGTGAACCGGCCGCGGTCACGGTCAGGACGACGGTGGCGGCGAGTGTGGGGATCAGTGCATTCATTGTCGGGTCTCCTCCCGGTCGGGCCCCATGGGTTCGAGGCTCCGTACTCAGACAGACGAGGAAGTCGTCGACGCGGGTGACGCGTCGGGCCACCGGTAGCCTCGGCTGACGATGCCCGACCGACTTTCCCCCGACGCCGTGGCGAAGGTGGCGCGGCTGGCCCGGTTGAACCTCACACCCGAGGAACTGGACACCGCGACGCACCAGCTCGGCGACATGCTCGAGCACTTCGCCGACATCGACGCGCTCGAACTCGACGAGGTCGAGCCGATGACGCACCCCACCCCGGTGGCCAACGTGATGCGTGACGACGTCGTGCGTCCGGGCCTCGACCGCGAGGAGGTCCTTGCGGTCGCTCCTGCTCCGGAGGACGGCCGCTTCCGGGTCCCCCCGATCCTCGGGCTCGAGGAATGAGCGCGATGGGCGATTACGACACCGCCGCGCGCGTCGCCGCAGACGTTCGCTCGGGTGCGCGTTCGGCTGTCGAGGTGGTGCAGGAGCACCTCGACCGCATCGCCGCCCGCGATGCCGAGATCCACGCCTTCAACACCGTTCTCGCCGACGGAGCGCTCGCTCGTGCCGCCGAGATCGACGGGCGTGTCGCCGCCGGCGAGGACCCTGGCCCGCTGGCCGGTGTTCCCGTGGCGCTGAAGGACAACATGTGCACGCGGGGGATCGAGACGAACTGCTCGTCGAAGATCCTCGAGGGCTGGCGCCCGCCCTACGACGCCACGATCGTCACGAAGCTGCGTGACGCCGGTGCCGTGCTCATGGGCAAGACCAACCTCGACGAGTTCGCAATGGGGTCCAGCACCGAGAATTCGGCGTTCGGCGCCACCCGCAACCCGCTCGACACCACGCGGGTGCCCGGAGGTTCCAGCGGCGGCTCGGCTGCGGCCGTGGCGGCCGGTTTCGCCCCGTTGTCGTTCGGTTCCGACACCGGCGGCTCGATCCGTCAGCCCGCGGCTCTGTGTGGCGTGGTCGGAGTGAAGCCCACATACGGCGCCGTGAGCCGCTTCGGTCTGGTTGCGTTCGCGTCGAGCCTCGACCAGATCGGTCCGTTCACCCACTCGGTCGCCGACGCCGCGTTGGCGCTGGAGGTCGTGTCCGGGCACGACGACAACGACTCGACCTCCATCGAGAGCGCGGCGGTTCCGGCCTCTCGTGACCTCGACCTCGGGGTGGAGGGCCTGCGGGTCGGCCGCATCACCGACCTGCCCGACGGCGCGGATCCCGACGTGAACGAGCGGGTGGAGGAGGCCTTCGGGGCCCTCGCTGCTCGTGGGGCCGAGATCGTCGACGTCGAAGTGCCGGCGTTCACCTACGGCCTCACCGCCTACTACCTGATCGCACCCGCCGAGGCATCGAGCAACCTGGCCCGCTACGACGGTGTCCGGTTCGGCCGTCGTGTCGAGGCACCCGACACCAACGCGATGTACATGGCCACCCGCACCGAAGGGTTCGGTGACGAGGTGAAGCGCCGGATCATGCTCGGCACCTACGCCCTGTCGGCGGGCTACTACGACGCCTACTACGGGCGGGCGCTGAAGGTGCGCCGCCGCATCGCCGACGATTTCGCCCGGGCCTACGAGAAGTGCGACGTGCTGCTCACCCCTGCCTCGCCGTCGGTCGCCTTCCACCTCGGCGACAAGACCTCCGACCCGATGCAGATGTACCTGTGCGACACCTACACGATCCCGTCGAACCTCACCGGTCATCCGGGCATGAGCGTCCCGTTCGGCACGGGCCAGGACGGCCTGCCCGTCGGGGTGCAGGTGTTGGCTCCCGCCCTCGAGGAACCGACCATGTTCCGGGTGGCGGCCGAACTGGAACGGAGCCGGGCATGAGCGAGCCGACCTGGACGCACGACGGCTACGAGATGGTCGTCGGCCTCGAGGTGCACGTCGAATTGGCCACCGAGACGAAGTTGTTCTCGCCGTCGCCGAACCGTTTCGGTGACGAGCCGAACACCAACATCGACCCCGTCACGCTCGGTCTGCCCGGTGCGCTGCCGGTTCTGAACCGGAAGGCGGTCGAGCTGGCGATGCGGCTCGGCCTGGCGCTCAACTGCACCGTGCAGCGCTCCACCTTCGCCCGGAAGAACTACTTCTACCCCGACATGCCGAAGGCGTACCAGATCAGCCAGTACGACGAGCCGATCAGCGTCGACGGCTGGCTCGACCTGCCCGACGGCACCCGTGTCGGGATCGAGCGGGGCCACATGGAGGAGGACACCGGGAAGTCCACCCACATCGGTGGCACCGGCGGGCGTCTCCACGGCAGCGACCACTCACTCGTCGACTTCAACCGGGCGGGGATCCCGCTCGTCGAGATCGTGAGCCGCCCCGACATCCGGTCGCCCGAACAGGCCCGCGCCTACGTGAGCGAGCTGAGGGCGATCCTCGTCGCCACCGGGGTGTCCGACGCCAAGATGGAAGAGGGTTCGATGCGCGTCGACGCCAACGTCAGCGTGCGCCGGCCCGGCGAGGAGTTCGGGACGCGCTGCGAGATCAAGAACCTCAACTCGGTGCGCTCGGTCGGCCGGGCCATCGACTACGAGGCCCGCCGCCAGATCGGGATGCTGGAGGCGGGGGAGCCGATCATCCAGCAGACCCGTCACTGGGACGAGAACGACAGCCGCACCCACACCCTCCGCTCGAAGGAGGACGCCGACGACTACCGCTACTTCCTGGAGCCCGACCTCGTGGTGGTCGACCCCGGCGAGGAGTGGATCGAAGAGGTCCGTGCGTCACTGCCGAAGCTGCCCGCGGCACGACGCACCGACCTGGCTGCGGCCGCCGGCTTGGCGACCGACTCCGAGCCGGTGACGGTGCTCGTCGACCGCGGCCAGGACGACTACGTGATGGCAGTCGGAGAGGCCGGCGGCGACGTCGCCCGAGCGGTCGTCCACGTGATGCAGGCCTTTGCAGAGGAGGGTGCCGAGCCATCTGTGCCCCCTGCCGATGTGGCCGCTCTCACCAAGATGGAACTCGACGGCGCGCTCACCGCCACCCAGGCCAAACAGGTCCTCGCCGACCTCCTCGAGGCCGGAGGGGGCGACCCTGCTGCGATCGCGGCAGAGCGGGGCTACGAGGCCATGGACACGTCCGCACTGGAGGCGATGGTCGACGCGGCGATCGCCTCCGAGCCCGCGGCCTGGGCCAAGTTCTGCGCCGGCGAGGGCCAGGCCATGGGCGCCCTGGTGTCCGCACAGCGCCAGCAGATCGCCTACGGAGGGGGCGCTGTCCAACCACTTGTAGA
>CBFCWZ010000004.1:0-31338 GCA_965601935.1 uncultured Ilumatobacteraceae bacterium | reverse complement strand
CATCGATCAGTCCATACGCTGCGTCCGGTGACGGCGACCGAACTGGCGATCATCCTCACGGCCGTCGTACTCGGCTCGACCGTGAAGGCCGTGACGGGGATGGGCCTCCCCCTCATTGCCGTCCCGGTGGCCGCGCTCTTCGTGGACCTGACCGACGCGATCGTCGTCATCGCCTTCCCCAACGTGCTGGCCAACCTCATCCTGGCGACACGGGAGTGGGACAGCCGTTCCCAGACCCGCGACATCCCGATCCTCGCCGGCTTCGGGATCGCGGGGGCGGTCCTCGGCACCGTGCTCCTCGTGAGTGTGTCGGAGACGCCGCTCCTGGTGCTCCTCGTCGTGTCGATCTTCGGATACATCGCGACCTTCCTGCTCAACCCCGATCTCCGGGTCACGGCACGACAGTCACGGATCTGGTCACCGGTCGTGGGCGGCGTCGCCGGGGCATTCCAGGGGGCGATCGGGATCTCGGGTCCGATCGTCGGCTCGTGGGTCCACGCCTTCCGTCTCGAACGATCGCCCTACATCTTCTCGATCACCACGCTCTTCTTCTTGACGGGTGCCACCCAGTTCGCCGTGCTGCTCGGCGCGGGCGAACTGTCGGGACGGGTGGGCGCCTCCCTGCTGGCGTGCATCCCGGTCCTCGCCTCGATCCCGTTGGGCACCTGGCTACGCGGCCGCGTCTCGGCGCGCGGTTTCGACTACGCCGTGTTGACCCTGCTCGGAGTGTCCGGGCTCGCGTTGGTGATGCGGATCACCGTGGGTTGAGGAAGTACGCTCGCTGGCACCACGGGGAGCTCGCGAGAACGGCGGGCTGAGAGGGTGGCCGCGGCCACCGACCCGAGAACCTGATCCGGGTAATGCCGGCGGAGGAATCTTCGTGAACGAACGCATCGTCATCATCACCGGCTCGGAACCGCTGGCGCGCCACGTGGTCGCCGCAGTTCCCGACGACGCCATCATCCTTGCGGCCGACGGCGGCCTCGATGTGGCGCTGGCGGCGGGCCTGGAGCCCGGGGGCCTCATCGGCGATCTCGACTCGGTGAGCGCCGACGGTCTCGCATGGGCCGAACAGCACGCCACCATCGCGCGGCACCCCGTCGACAAGGACGCCACCGACACGGAGCTCGCGCTCGCGTTCGCCGCCGACATGGACCCCGCCCACCTCACCCTGATCGGTGGCGGGGACCGGCTCGACCACAGCCTCGCCGCGATCGGCGCGCTCGGCGCCCCGGTCCTCACGAGCGTGCCGGTGCTCGACGGATGGTGGGCCGGGCAGCACTTCGACGTGATCCACGGGCCCAGCCGGGAGGAGCTGCTGCTCGTCCCGGGCTCCACACTGTCGCTGCTCGGTCTGCACGGTCGCTGCCGGAACGTGAGCCTCGGCTGCGTGAAGTGGCCTCTCGACTCGGCCGACCTCGGCCCGGCAGTGGGCCTCGGCATCAGCAACGAGGTCGATCCGGGTGGGCCGGGCGACGACGCCGTTGCGGTCCCGATCTCGCTGTCGAGCGGGGTCCTCACGGTGTTCGACGAACCCGTCCACACCGCCCATCGAGCCGTCACCCCCGACAAGGAGACCTCCCGATGACGCGACGCCCGCCACGACGTCTCCTCGCGACAGCGGTCGCCACCGGCCTGGTACTCGCCGCCTGCGGCGACGACGGTGACGACTCGACCTCGACCGATGCACCTGCCGAGACCGATGCACCTGCGGAGACCGATGCACCCGTCGAGCTGTCCGAGTCGATCACGCTCGTCACGTACGACTCGTTCCCGGAGAGCGACACGTCTCTGAACGACGCCCTCGCCGCGTTCGGCGAGGAGACCGGGATCGCGGTGGAGATCCTCGTCGCCGGCGACACCGGCACCATGCTCTCCAAGGCCGAGCTCACCGCAGGGAACCCGGAGGGCGACGTGATGTGGGGCATCGACAACACCTTCCTGTCCCGCGCCGTCGACGGTGGTGTGTTCGAGCCGTACGACTCCCCGGCGGCAGCGGATCTCGCTCCCGAGCTGCTCGCGCTCGCCCCGGGGAACGAAGCCACTCCCGTCGACTTCGGCGACGTGTGCGTCAACTACGACATTGCCGCGTTCGAGGAATCCGGTCGCACCGTTCCCGAGACCCTCGAGGACCTCACCGACCCCGACTACGCCGACCTGCTCGTGGTCCAGAACCCGGCCACGTCCTCGCCAGGGCTCGCCTTCCTCCTCGCCACGATCGACGAGTACGGCGACGACGGCTGGCAGGACTACTGGCGTCGCCTCACCGAAAACGGTGTTGCGGTCGTCGACGGCTGGTCCGATGCCTACTACGGCGAGTTCACGTGGGCAGGTGGCGGCACCCGGCCGATGGTGGTGAGCTACGGCTCGAGCCCGCCCGCCGAAGTGATCTTCGCCGATCCACCACGCGACGACTCCCCGACCGGCGTCATCGAGTCGACCTGCTTCCGCCAGGTCGAGTTCGCCGGTGTCCTCGCCGGTACCGAGTACCCGACCGAGGCCCGGATGCTCGTGGACTTCCTGGCGTCCGACACGTTCCAGTCGGAACTGGCGCTGAACCTCTTCGTGTACCCGGCCAACACCACCACCGCGCTCCCGCAGGAATTCGTCGACTTCGCGGTGGTACCCGACGAGTCACGCAGCCTCGACCCGGCGGACATCACTGCCAACCGCTCGGCGTGGATCGACGAGTGGACCACGATCGTCCTCGGCTAGCGATGTGACGACCTCGTCGAACCGCCTGCCGCGACTTCTCGTGGGTGCTCTGGCGGTCGCGCCGGTCATCGGCCTGCTGGTCTTCTACTTCTGGCCGTTCCTGACGCTCGTCGCCGAGGCGGTCACAGGGAAGGCGGTCCGCGACACCCTCTCGCGGCGCTCGACGTGGGACGTGGTGTGGTTCACCACGTGGCAGGCAACCGTGTCGACGGTCCTCACGCTGATCGCCGGGCTCGTGCCCGCATGGGTGGTCGCCCGCTACGACTTCCGCGGCCGGCGTTTCCTGCTCGGCCTGCTGACGGCGATGTTCGTGCTGCCGACGGTGGTGATGGGTGCGGCGTTCCTGGCCCTTCTCCCCGACCGCCTGGACCGCACCGTCTGGGCGGTGATCGCCGCCCACGTGGTGTTCAACCTGGCAGTGGTGGTGCGCACCGTCGGCGCCGTGTGGGAGCACCTGCCGCCGGACATGGAGTGGGCTGCCGCCACACTCGGGGCGAGCCGTCTCCGGGCGTTCCGCGAGGTCACGCTGCCACTGCTCCGGCCGTCGCTCACTGCGGCAGGAGCAATCGTCTTCCTGTTCACGTTCACGTCGTTCGGGGTGATCCGTATCCTCGGGGCACCCGGGACGCGCACCATCGAGGTGGAGATCTGGCGGCGCGCCACACAGCTCGGCGAGATCGATGTCGCCGCCGTGCTGGCCCTTCTCCAACTGGCCGTTCTGGGGATCGTGATCGCGTGGAGCACCGCCTCCCAGCGGCGCCACACCCGTGCCCTCGACCTCCAGCCGCGTCAGCGGCGACGTCCCGCCCACCCTGGGGCCGAGCGCCGCTGGGTACGGGCAGGAGCCGTCGCAACGCTCGTCGTGGCGATGGCACCGCTGGTCGCCCTGGTGCTGCGATCCTTCTCGACCCCGACCGGATGGTCGACGTCGGCCTGGACGGATCTCGGGCGCACCGAGGTGCGGCCGGGGATCCGGCTCGGCATCGACCCCGTGGAGGCGATCCGCAACTCGCTCGAGACGATGTTGTGGGCGACCGGGTTCGCGGTGGTCGTCGGCGGGCTCGCCGGGCTCGCCATCGCTGCCGCCGGCAAGGGCGGCCGGATCCTCGACGCCGGGCTGATGCTGCCGGTCGGGACGTCGGCGGTCACGATCGGGTTCGGCATGCTCATCGCATTCGACACCGAGCCCTTCGACTGGCGGGCCGAGTGGTGGCTCGTGCCCGTGGGACACGCCCTCGTGGCCGTCCCGTTCGTGGTCCGAACGGTGCTCGCGGTACTCCGTGCGGTCGATCCCCAACTGTCTGCTGCGGCGTGGTCACTGGGAGCGCCACCGGTACGGGCGTGGCGGGAGGTCGTGGTCCCGTTCCTGTGGCGGCCACTCGCAGTGGCGGGAGCTCTCGCCGCCGCCATCTCGCTCGGAGAGTTCGGCGCGACCAGCTTCCTCTCGCGCAGCGGCGGCGAGACGGTGCCGATCGCCATCGAGAGGTTGCTGGGCCGGACCGGTTCGCTGCTCCAGGCCCAGGGGTACGCACTCGCCACCCTGCTCGCCGCAGCGACGATCCTGATCGTGGTGGCCGTCGACCTCATGTCGCCTGGCGCGGAGCGGTCAGGGGTGGCGTCGTGAGCGAGCTGCAGGTGCGCGGGGTCAGCGTCGACTTCGGAGGTGGCCCGGTCCTCGACTCCGTCGACCTCACCGTCGCGGCGGGAGAAGTCGTCGCCCTACTCGGCCCGTCGGGGAGCGGCAAGAGCACGCTGCTCCGGGTGATCGCCGGGATCCAGCCGCCGGCATCCGGTCGGATCACCATCGGCGGACACGACGTCACGAACGAGCCGACGCACCGCCGTCGGGTGGGTCTGGTCTTCCAGGACAACCAGCTGTTCCCCCACCGGGACGTGTTGGCCAACGTGGAGTTCGGCCTGAAGATGGGCCGCGTGTCGAGATCCGATCGCTCCGGGAAGGCACGTGGTTGGCTCGAAAGGGTCGGCCTCACCGGGTTCGACCACCGTGAGGTGACCGGGTTGTCGGGGGGCGAAGCCACACGAGTGGCCCTCGCCCGGACCCTCGTCGCCGAACCCCGGATCGTCCTCCTCGACGAACCGCTCACGGGCCTCGACCGGGAGTTGCACGACCGGCTGGCGGGCGAGCTGTCGCGGATCCTGCGCGACTCGGGTTCCACCGCTCTGCTCGTCACCCACGACCACGACGAGGCGGAACAGATCGCGGATCGCGTCGTGCGGCTCGACGAACTCTCGTCCGGCTGAGGAATCTTCGGCCGGCGTTTCCCTTTCTCGCTTCTCGCACCCCACTGGGCAGCGACAAGGAGGTTGTGAGTGAGCGGATCGGGAATGGAGGAGGCCTGGCGTCTGCGCGCCCGCGCCGACGAACTGAGAGCGTTGGCAGCGCGCGTGGAGGCCGCGCAGGCGATGACGCTGCACCTCGACGCCGACGATGTGACCTGGCGCGGTCCCGGCCCCGAGCTCTGCCGACGGCTCCTCGGGGGGAACCAGCACCAGCTCCGGCTGGCCGTCGAGGAGCTGCGGCGCCGTGGAGGCATCCTCGACCGGCAGGCCACCGAGATCGAGGTGGACGCACTCCTCCGGAGCGTGACCGGGTGAGCACGATCGGATTCGACCCGGAGCGCACGACCGGGCTCTCGCTCCATGTGCGGTCGGCCGCCGCCGAACTCGCGGGGATCACTTCGTCCGACCCGCTGGCAGCCGACACACTCCGTGTCGTCGCCCTCACGGAACACAACCTCCGAACGTCCTGGCTCCCACTCCTCGATCGAATCGCCGCCACCGAAGCCCTCACGAACTGGGCGCAGTCGGGCCCTGGAGGTGGAGTGCGTTTCTGGGGGCGACGGCTGAACATCACCCCAGATGCCGGCAGCATCGTCAGCACGGTCGTTCTCCACCGCCTCCTCACCCGGGCCGGCGCGATCCGCCACGGAGTCGACGGCCGACCGGTCGCCGGCGACGCAGAGGGTCCATGGCTCGAGTCGCTGCTCGCCGGGGTCCGCCACGGTCTCGCTCTCGACCCCGCCTTCCGGAGTGAGTTGCTGGCGCTGGTGACACAGGAGCCCTCGACGGCCTGGCTCCTGCTCTCCGAACAGCTCGACGCGGCCGTGCGTGCCGATGTCCTGATCGCCCTGCTCGCCTCGATCGGGCGGGTCCACGGCATGGAATGGGAGGCCGTGGCGGGAGCCGCTGACCGGCTGATGGCAGGGCTGTCGGACCACCCCGCAGAGGCCCTCCGCGTGCTGGGCCACCGCGACACGCTGTGGCTCCTCGCCGAATGGCCCACGCTCGACCAGGCGGTGGTCGCCGACTTCGTGCACACCGGACTCGCGGTGGCAGTACGGGAGGCGCGTTCTCTGCACCCCGACGGGGTCGGCGTGCTCCTCGACCTGGTCGACCTGGCGAACCGGCCGCGGCTGGACCGCGTCGGGTTCCTGCCGGGCGTCGCGGTCGGCACGGCGTCCGCGATCGGGGCCTATGCCCCGAGCTTCGTCGACACGATCCGGCTGGAGTCGGCGACGGTCAGCGTCCGCAGCAGCGGGGTCGACGGCGATCTCGACGTCACGTTCGGCACCTACGACGAACTCGTGGAGTTCTTCGGCGCCGTGATGCGCGACGAGCCCGCCGCCCAGCAGGTCCTCGGATCCGAGGTCGCCGCTCTGGCGCGGCTCGCCGTGGTGGGCGGTGACGGAGTCCCGGCGACGGTGCGGGTCGACAGTGTCGCCGAGTTCACCCAGCTGCTGCAGCACGCTGCAGCGAACGAGAACGAGGAGTCGCGGCTCGCCGGTGCGGCACAGCGGGCCGGCGCCCTCGACGCCAGCACCCTGTTCGGCTTCACGACGGCGGCCCTCTTCCTACTCACCCGGACCGGCCACCCCGTTGCCGGATTCGTGCTCGACCGAGGTGTGAAAGATCTCATCGACCTGGCCGCCCGCCCACGTTCCAGCCCGGCGCCGGTGAGAATCGACGTGGCCACGGCCACACACCAGGTGATCGTGACGGCAGCCGTCGGCCGGGCCGCGTCGGACCCGGCGTTCCGCCGCGCCGAGAGGATCGGGGGCTCCTCACCCGAGTGGGCGGAAGTCGAGTCCCGCATCGAGGAGATCGTGGAGATCGCCGCCGACGGCGCGGAACCGGCCGAGCTGGACATGCTGCTCCACCAACTGGAGGCCGAGGCTCGCGAAATGGGAGCGGGCGACTACCTCGACGAACTGCTGCAACGCCCCGCGGTGCACGACCTCACGTCGGCTGCGGGCGGCGGCTGACTCACCAGACGTTCGCCGGCTTCAGCCCAGCGACCTCGAGTCGGCCCATCAACCACGCCACACGATCAGGAGGTGTGAGCCGGAGGGCCGGCTCGGGCAGCGAGGTCATCCCCATCGGTTGGCGCGCCTTCCAGAGCATCTCCATCCGACGGAGTTCGAGCCGTACGTACACCGAGGGCAGATCGGCGAACTCGTATCCGATGTCGAGGTCGACACGATGGATCGCGACCTCGCGCATCCGGAGGAAGGGGAGGTCGACGAGCGCGATCTCCCCGAAGGGACCGCGACCGGCACCTTCCCAGTCCGACTCCGTGTAGCGGACCTCGACGGCCGCGCACGCCTCGCGCAAGGCGTCGAGCTGCACACCGGCCGGCCGCCCCGCACCTGCCTCGATGTCGGCGCCACGTTGCTCGCGACCTCCCGGGTACTGGGCGCGCACCTCCCCGGCTGCCGCACCGTCGAACATCCCGACGTGGCCCCATCCGCTGTTGGCGATGTGCGCCAGGACGTGGCCCTTCGTCCAGCCCGAGAGGCGCGACGGAGCGGCCACATCGAGGGCATCACCCGATTCGACGAGGTGCCGCAGGAGATCGGCGTGTGCCACCTGCACCAACGCGACGTCGCGAGCCGTGTCGGCAGGGGGTGCGGTGGCCACGAGAGGCACAGTACCCAGGTCGGTGGCAGGCTGGGCCGATGGAATCGAACCAGTTGGGAATGGTCGGCCTCGGGCGGATGGGCGCCAACATGGCCCGTCGGTCGAGGGCAGCGGGGATCGAGTGCGTGGTCACCGACGTGAGCACCGACGCCGTGTCGGCGATGGTCGACGAGGGGTTCACCGGCGCCGGCTCGCTGGAGGAGTTGGTCGCCGCGCTCGAACCGCCGCGCTCGATCTGGATCATGATTCCCGCCGCGGTCGTGCCGTCGACAGTCGAACAGCTCGCTCCCCTCCTCTCCCCCGACGACACGATCATCGACGGCGGGAATTCCTGGTACCGCTCGGCGGTCGACCATGCCGGGATGCTCCGCGACCGCGGGCTCCACTACCTCGATGTCGGCACGAGTGGCGGGGTGCACGGCTTGGAGCGCGGCTATTGCCTGATGATCGGCGGCGACACCGACGCCGTCGACCGGCTCGTCCCGGTGTTCGATGCGCTCGCACCCGGGGTCGGCGCGGCGGAACGCACGCCGGGACGCGGCGGCGAGCCCGCCCCGGAAGAACGCGGGTGGCTGCACTGTGGCCCTGCCGGGGCCGGACACTTCGTCAAGATGGTGCACAACGGCATCGAATACGGGCTGATGGCGGCCTACGCCGAAGGGCTGAACGTGTTGGCCAAGGCCGATGTCGGCCGGGAGGACCACGCCGCCGACGCGGAGACCGCGCCTCTCCACGCCGCCCGCTACTACCAGTACGACCTCGACCTCTCGAAGATCACCGAGCTGTGGCGCCGGGGCTCGGTCGTCTCCTCGTGGTTGCTCGACCTGACCGCCGAGGAACTCGCCGCCGACCCGACACTCGACGCATACGAGGGAACGGTCAGCGACTCCGGCGAAGGCCGGTGGACGGTCGAGGCCGCCGTCGACGAGGGTGTGCCGGTCCCGGTGCTGTCGGCTGCACTGTTCCAGCGCTTCTCCTCGAGGGGCCGCAGCGATGTCGCCGACCAGGTGTTGTCGGCGATGCGGGCCGGCTTCGGAGGCCACGCCGAGAGGGGGACCCGATGACCGTCGACACGCCCCACCCCGCTGCCGATGCGCTGGTGCTGTTCGGCGCGACGGGTGACCTCGCCAAACGCAAGCTGTTCCCTGCGCTCTACCACCTCGAGCGCTCGGGTGCCCTCGCCGTGCCGGTGATCGGTGTGGCCCGTACCGACTGGACCGCCGACGACTTCCGCGATCGCGCCCGTGAATCGATCGAGGAGTGGATCGACGACGCAGATGCTGCGATCGTCGATCGGCTGAGCGCGCGGATGGATCTCGTCCAGGGTGACTACGCCGAGGAGTCCACCTGGGCCCGGATGCGCGACCTTCTCGACGCCGCCGGCTCCACGACGGCGGTGTACTACATGGCGATCCCGCCGACGATGTTCCCGATGGTGGCCGGGAAGCTGGCGTCGGTCGGCCTGAACGAGCGCGGCCGCATCGTCGTGGAGAAGCCGTTCGGCCGTGATCTCCCCTCGGCGGTGGAGCTGAACCAGACCCTGCACGAGGTCTTCACCGAGGACCGGATCTACCGGATCGACCACTACCTCGGAAAGGAGGCGGTGGAGGACCTGCTCGTGTTCCGCTTCGCCAACACCCTTCTCGAGCCCGTCTGGAACCGGAACTACGTCCGCAGCGTGCAGGTCACGATGTCGGAGACGATCGGCGTGGAGGGCCGTGGCGCGGTCTACGAGGGCGTCGGGGCGATCCGCGACGTCCTCCAGAACCACCTGCTCCAGGTGGTCGCCCTGTTGGCGATGGAGCCACCCGCCGGGCCCGACCCGGGCTTCTTCCAGGACGAGAAGGCCAAGGTCATCAACGCCATGCGCCCGATCGAGTGCTCGACACTCGTGCGGGGGCAGTACGTGGGGTACCGGGACGAGCCAGGGGTCGATCCGGGTTCCACTGTGGAGACGTTCGCCGCGGCCAGGCTGGAGATCGACTCGTGGCGTTGGGCGGGCGTGCCCTGGTACGTGAGGGTCGGCAAGGGGCTCATCCAGTCGGCCAGCGAAGCCGTGATCGAACTGCGCCGGCCACCGCGGATGCTGTTCGGCGAGGCCGACGAGAGGCCTCCCGAGCGCAACCTCATCCGGCTGCGCATGGGGAGCCGTGACGGGGTCACCTTCGCCCTCCAGGCCAAGAAGCCGGGCCCGGCAATGGAGAGCCAGGAGGTCGATGTGGATGTCGACTTCGCGGCTGCGCTGGGAGAACGGCGGGAGGCCTACGAACGCCTGCTCGGCGACGCTCTGCGCGGCTCACCGCGCCGTTTCGCCCGCCAGGACGTGGTGGAGGGGACGTGGCGGGTGGTGCAACCGACCCTCGACGACCCGGGCCCGGTGTACCCCTACTTCCGCGATTCGTGGGGCCCATCAGAGGCCGCCGGCATCCTGGTCGACGGCAATGCCTGGTACGACCCGCTCCCGACCTGATCGACGCGTCGCGATCAGAGATCGAAGGCGGCGGCCAGTTCGTCCAGGGCCGGCTGGAGACGGTTCACGACATCCCACGCATCGGGCACGAGATCGGGGCAGGTGAGCAGACCGACGTCGAGTTCGGAGGCGTTGGAGACCACTGTGAAATTGAGGCCCGACCCCAGCACGAGCGGTCCCATCGGGAAGAACGACTCCACACGGGCGCCGGCGACATAGATGTCGACCGGTGACCCCGCCACGTTCGACACGATCACGTTGAACATCGGGGTCATCACCGAGTCGAGATGTCCGTCGATCCATTGGCGGGAAGCGAGTGCCATCAGGCCGGGTGGCAGCATGTCGGTGATGCCGGTGCTGCTGTACCCGTTGATCTCCTTGCGTACCTCCTTCGCGTGAGTGGTCGTGCGGTGGATCGCCGCAATTCGCTCGGCCGGGTCATCCTCGTCGGTGGCGATCGGCACGAAGACGTTCCTCACGCGCGTCCCGACGTGATCGGAGTCGGCATCACGACGCATCGAGACCGGCATCTGGCACACGAGCGAAGAGTCGGGGAGGTCACCGAGATCGTCGAGATACGTCCTCAGCGCACCCGACACGATCGCCAGGATCACATCGTTGAGCTTGACCCCCGCAGCCCGTTTCACTGCCTGGCAGCGCTCGAGGTCGAGGGCCGCGGACGCGAAGCCGCGGTCCCGTGTGAGTTCGCCGTTGAACGGCGTGCGAGGGGCGGAGAACGGGATCGCCGCACCGTCCTCGTCGCCGCTGTGGGCAGCGTAGGTGGCACCCTGACGGATCGACGACCAGCCGAGCCGGGCCGCCTTCATCGGCCAGGAGATGAGTCCGGTCGCTGCGTTCGTGAGCTGGGCGGTTGCGGACGGAGCGGGTTCGGGCACCCACTCCGGTGGCGGGGGCCCGGGCTCGGGGTTCGCCTCCAGATCGAAGAGGAGGGTCACCAGCTCCACTCCCGTCTCGCCGTCGACGATGGAATGGTGGAGCTTCGCCAAGATGGCGGCCCGCCCGTCCTCGAGACCCTCGATGACCCACATCTCCCAGAGCGGCTTGGTGCGTGCCAGGCGAGTGGCGACCAGTTCGCCGACGAGCAGCGCCAACTCCCGCTCGTCTCCCGGGGAGGGTACGGCGACCCGATGGAGGTGTCGGTCGATGTCGAAGTGGGGATCGTCGACCCACACGGGCTTGGTCAGGAACGGCAGCACGTCGTCACGCAGCATCCAGCGGAACTGGGGCACCTCGTGGAGCCGGTTCAGGAGCTGGGTGCGGAGAGCGTCGAGCGAGAAGCGTTCACTCTCGGAGGCCTCCAGGACCAGGAGCGCCGAGACGTGAAACGGCCACTCCGCTTGCTCCGCCGCCAGAAAGCCCGCGTCCGGGCCCGGTACCACCCTCATCAGAAAGCCCTTTCTTCCCTTCCAGCTTCGCGAACCCGCTCCGGCCGGGGACAATCGAGACCGGTTCAGGCGACGTCGAAGGCAGCCACCAGCTCGTCGAGAGCAACGGGAACGTGCCGGGCGATGTCCCACCCGTCGGGAACGAGGTCGGGGCAGGAGAGCAGGCCGACGTCGAGCCGGTCGGCAGTCGAGACCACGGTGATGTTGAGGCCCGAGCCGAACAGCAACGGGCCCATCGGGTACATCGACTCGATGCGGGCTCCGGCGAGGAAGAGGTCGAACGGCGGGCCGGGGACGTTGGAGACGATCAGGTTGAAGACCGGCCGCATCGACGAGTCGATCCCGGCGGCGGTCCACGTACGGGCCGCCGCGGCGAGGAGGGCCGACGGCAACGTGTCGGTGAGGTTCATCATCCGCTGAGCCGTGAGGGCCGAGCGCATCAGCTTGGCCTTGGAGGTGCCGCGGTGGATCGCCGTCAACCGTTCGGCGGGGTCGCCGAGGTCGGTGCAGAGCGACGAGAACATCATCGAGACCTTGGTCCCGACGTGGTCCTCGTCACCCTCGTTGCGCATCGACACCGGCACCTGGGCGACCAGAGGCGACTCGGGGAGTTCGCCCTTCTCGTCGAGATGGGCGCGTAGCGCCCCGGCGACGACGCCGAGAACCACGTCGTTGAGCTTGACCCCGGCGGCGTTCTTCACGGCCTTGACGAGATCCAGGTCGAGGGCGGTGCAGGCGAACGAACGGTCAGGGGTCAGCTCACCGTTCAACGGGGTGCGCGGAGCCTCGAAGGGGTGTGGCGGGCGGTCGAGCCCGGCGGTGTGCGAAAGGTAGGTGGCACCCTGCTGAAGGATCTGACGGCCGAGGCGGAGGGCCCTGCCCGGCATCTCGACCATGTCCTCCGCGGCGATGCGGATCAGATCGACCCGACCCGGCGGATCCGCCGGCTGCCACGGCGGTGGGTCGGGCTCGGGTGGCGGGTCGGCTTCGAGGTCGAAGAGCAGTGTGACGAGCTCGGCGCCGGATTCGCCGTCGATGATCGAGTGATGGACCTTCGCCAGCAGTGCCGACCGGCCACCTTCCAGCCCGTCGATCAGCCACATCTCCCACAGCGGGCGGGCGCGGTTCAGTTTGGTGCTCACCAGGGTTCCGACGAGCGTGCCCAGCTCCTCGAGGTCACCCTCGCCCGGCAGCGCGACGTGGTGAAGGTGCCGGTCGATGTCGAACTGGGGATCATCGACCCAGATGGGACGGCCCAGGCCGGCGAACGGGTCGGGTTCGAGCTTCCACCGGAACTGGGGCACCTTGTGCAGCCGGTGGGCGAGTGACTCCCGAACCGAGTCGAGCGAGAACCGGTTGCTCTCGCGCGGATCGAGGATGAGCAGTGCCGAGATGTGGAAGTGCCACTGCGGAAGCTCCGCCGAGAGGAACGTGGCATCGGGCCCGGCAACACGCCGCATCACGCCACCTTCCCACGATGGGCCGTTCGGCGCCATCCCGAGCACGTCGGAATGGGCCGGGCCTGCGAGGATCGCCGGACCCCATGTGGATCCCGGTCACCCTCGCTGCTGCCACGTTCCAGGTGCTTCGCACGTCGCGGCAGCACAGGTTGCGGTCCACGTTGTCGGTGAACGGCGCCGGCTTCGTCCGCTACGCCTACGGCTTCCCACTCGCTCTCCTCGTGTCGCTCGTGACGTTCGGGATCGCCCGAGCCGAGATCCCGGACGTGCCCTGGCGGTTCTGGCCGATCATCGCCGGCGCAGGCGTGGCCCAGATCCTCGGGACCCTCGCCCTGCTCCGGGCGTTCGACCTCCGCGACTTCGCCATCGGGACGGTCTACGCCAAGACCGAGGTGATCCTCGTCGCGGTGGTCTCGGCGCTCTTGCTCGACGAGCCTCTGGCACCTCTCGGGTGGGTTGCCGCGGGATTCTGCATGGTCGGGGTCGCCTGGCTGGCCGCGCCCGACCGGCTCCGCGACGTGCTCTCCAGCGCTGCCGATCCGGCCGCTCTGATGGGGATCGTGGCAGGGGGCATGTTCGCCCTCGCCGCCGTGGGCATTCGAGGGGCGTCGACCTCGCTCGACGACGCGCCGTCGTGGAACCGGGCCCTGCTCACGCTCACCGTGATGCTCGGGATCCAGACCGTACTCAACGCCGGCCAGTTGGCCCTGACGACCCCCGGTGAACTGGTCTCGGTGGCACGGGCGTGGCGGCCCGCACTCCCGGTCGGGGTGTTGAGCCTCGCCGGCTCGGCCGGATGGGCCCTGGCCGTGACGCTCACGAACGCGGCAAAGGTGCGCACCCTGGGTCAGGTGGAGTTGATCATCGCCTTCGCCATCTCGGCGTGGTGGCTGCACGAACGGCACCGGCCCGCGGAGTACGCGGCCAGTGCGCTCGTGCTGATCGGCGTGGTCGGCGTGGTCGCCCTCGGGTGACCGGTCAGTCGTCCGGCTCGGGGTCGTCCTCTGCGGGGACCTCGTCCGGAGCCGAACCCCCGCCGGCGTACGACCCGGCACCACCCGCGTAGCTCCCCGCGCCGCCCGCGTACGACCCGGCACCACCCGCGTAGCTCCCCGCGCCGCCCGCATACGACCCGGCACCGCCCGCGTAGCTCCCGGCACCACCCGCATACGAACCGGCACCACCGGCTGCGCCGACGGGAGGTAGGCGGGCGGCCATCGCTGCGAGTGCTGCTGCCGAGACCCACTTGCCGTCGTCTGGGTGTTCCCATCCGAGCGCGGCGTAGGCAGCCACGACCGCGGCCTGGGTCTCCTTGCCCCACTTCCCACCCGTGGCGTCGATGGTCCAGTCGAGGTGACCCAGCGTGATCAACAGCCGCTGCAGATCGCGGATCTCACGTTTCGGACTCTCGTCGGTGATCATTCCTGCCCCTTGTCGGTGTGGCGCCGGCCCCGGCACCGTGACCCGACATTCTGGCACAGCGCGTCGACTGTGTTCTCGGCTCCCTACGTCTCTCACCAGGCGGTTCCGTGCTTGACTGTGTCGTCATGGTGCCCGGGGAGGAGGAGTCGACGGACCTGGAGATGCCGTCCGGACTCGTCACGTTCCTGTTCACCGACCTCGAAGGATCGACGGTCCTGTGGGACGAACACCCCGACGAGATGGAGGCTGCTCTCGCCGAGCACGACCGGCGCCTCCGGGAGGCCGTCGGTCGCCACAACGGCTACATCTTCACCACGGCCGGCGACAGCTTCGCCGTGACTTTCGGGTCGGCGCCCGACGCCCTCGCCGCGGCCATCGACGCCCAGCTGATGCTGCGCGAGCCATGTGGCCCCATCACCGTCAAGGTGCGGATGGGCCTGCACACCGGAACGGCCTCCCTGCGGGAGGGCGACTACTTCGGAGCGGCGGTCAACCGGGCGGCCCGGTTGATGTCGGCCGCCCACGGCGGCCAGGTGGTGCTGTCCGGCTCGACCTCGGCTCTCGTGCGCGACACGCTGACCGACGGCATCGAGCTACGCGACCACGGGCAGCACCGGCTCAAGGACCTCCGCGAGCCGGAGCACATCTTCGAGGTGCGCCACCCCGACCTCGGTTCGGGATTCCCACAGCTGCGGACACTCGACGCCTCGGCGAGCATCCTCCCCACCCAGCCGACCGAGCTGATCGGACGTGAGACCGAACTGGCCGAGGTTCGCCAACTGCTCGACGATCACCGTCTCGTCACCCTCACGGGTGCGGGAGGCTCGGGCAAGACCCGCCTGGCGCTCCACGCCGCTGCGGAGAGCCTCGACGACCACCCGGCGGGGGTCCGACTCGTGGAGCTCGCCCCTCTCTCGGACGCGTCGTTCGTCCTCGACGAGGTGGCCCAACAGGTGGGTGCACATCCGAGCCCCGACGAGGACCCCGTCGGGACGATCGCCCAGAAGATCGGGAGCCTGCGAATGCTCCTCGTCCTCGACAACTGCGAGCACGTCATCGAGGCCGTGGCCGATCTTGTCGCCCCGCTGCTGCGGGCCTGCCCCGAGCTGCGCGTGCTCGCCGCCAGCCAGATCGTCCTCGGCGTCGCCGGCGAGCACCGGTACAGAGTCCCGTCGTTGACCCTTCCCGACGACTCCCGGGTCTCGAGCGCCACCGAGTCACCGGCCGTGCGCCTGTTCGTGGAGCGGGCGCGGGCCGTCAGCGACGGGTTCGAACTCGACGAGGGAAACGTCCGCGACGTGACGAGCATCTGCCGCCGGCTGGACGGAATTCCACTGGCGATCGAGCTGGCGGCGGCGCGGGTGCGGGTGCTCTCCCCGGCCCAGATCTCCGAGCGACTCGACGAGCGGTTCCGCCTCCTGGGCGGAGGATCCCGCGACTCGGCCGAGCGGCAGCGGACGTTGCGGGCGGCCATGGACTGGAGCCACGACCTGCTGTCCGGCGAGGAGAAGGCGCTCTTCCGGCGCGAGAGCTGCTTCGCCGGCGGCTTCGACCTCGACGCCGCAGAGCACGTCGGAGCGGCGCCCCCGATCGACCCGTTCGACGTTCTCGATCTGGAAGCCACCCTCATCGACAAGTCGTTCGTCGCCACCGAGGAGCTGCCCGACGGCGTGCGGCACCGACTCACGGAGAGCATCCGCGCCTACGGGCGGGAACGGCTCGAGGAGTCGGGAGAGGCCTTCGCCACCGGCGCGCGCCATGCCGGTCACTACGTCACGCTCGCCCAACAGCTCTACGACCAGCGTCGCAGTGGCGACTTGAAGGGGGCGGTGATCGGCCTCGAGCGCGACGAGGACAACTTCCGTACCGCACTTCGCTTCCTCCTCGATCACGGCGACCTCGAGTGGGCGGCGCAGGTGATCGGCGGCATCGGCCACCTCTGGTACACCACCGGGGCGTTCCGGGAAGGCATCGAGTGGTGCCGCGAGTTGTTCGAACGCGACCTCGACCTGCCCGACGACCTCCACGCCCGAGTCCTCCACGTGTACGGGACACTGCTGGGTTCATGGGGACAGCCGGCGGCCGGAGTGGAGATCGTGGAGCGGGAGATCGAGTTCAGGCGCAGGTTGAGCGACCCGGCTCGCCTTGCCGCAGCCCTGAACAACCTCGGGAACATGCTCAGCGACGTCGGACGTGCGGATGAGGCGGAAGGTCATCTCCGCGAAGCGATCGAGATCTTCCACGCCGCCGGCGAGTCGGCGTCGCTGTCGTACACCAGTCTCGGCTGGGACAGCCTCGCCGCCGGCAGGATCGACGAGGCGCGGGCATTGTTCGAAGAGGCACTGACCGAGGCCGTCGCGCACGCCGACGAGTACGACGCCGCTCTGGCCCGGATGTACCTCGCCCAGTGCGCCGTCCACGACGGCGACCACGAACTCGCCCGGGGGCACGTCGACACCGCGCGAGACAGCTTCGCCGCGCTCGGCGTACGCCCCGGCGTCGGCTACGCCAACATGGTCGATGCTCTGCTCTGTCGGGCCGAGGGCGATCCGGCCGGGGCGAAGGAAAGCCTGCGCGACGCCCTGGCGGATCCCGACGCGCATTGGTACCAGTCGACGCCGTACTGGCTCCTTCTGCTGATCGCCTCACTGGCCGATGACCCAGAGGGCGCCGCCCGCCTGGTCGGGGCGGCCGGGCGGCAACTCGCGCAGGCGCAGGAGTCACAGCCGAAGTGGGTGAGCGACGAGCTCGCCCGGGTGAGGTCGAGCCTCGAGTCGCAGCTCGACGGCAGCTCCTCCGCCGGGGCGATCGCCAGCGGCGCGATGTTGACCAGGGAACAGGCGGTCGAACTCGGACGGAGATTGCTCGATGAGTGAGAAGCTCGACCACGACTACGTCGCGTCCGTCCGCACCGACCAGTTCGACGGCCGCGACCGCCACTACCCACCCACGCCGCTCGAGGGCGACGATGCCTATCGCCGGCCACGCGAGCTGTTCCTCGACGAGATCTTCGCCGAAGAGATCGACCCTCCGAGCCGGGTCGATTTCGATCTCTATCGCCGGGTCGCCGATCCCGCCCGCCAACAGAAGGGCGAGGAGTGCACGGGATTCGCCCTGGCTTCGATCGCCGACTTCCACCAGCGCAAGAACCTCTCTCCCGACGAACTGGCCGGCCTTCCACCCGATGATCGAGCGGCGGTCACCGCGAGCCGTCGGATGCTCTACGAGATGGCCCAGGTCTACGACGGCGTGGCCTTCACGGAGGGGTCGACACTCCGCGGTGCACTGAAGGGCTGGCGAACGCTGGGTGTGTCGTCCGACCTGCTCTGGCCCTACGACCCCGACGACGAGCACGGCGAGAAACACGGCCGCCTCACGATGTCCCGCATCACCGACGCGGTCGCGCGACCCGGCGGCTACTACTACCGGATCGATGCTGACGACACCGAGAACCTCCGCGACGCCCTGGCGCGGGGCTTCCCGCTGTACGCGTCGGCCGAACTCCACGTCGGCTGGTACCGGCTCTTCCTGCCCGGCAACGACCATGTGATCCGATTCGAGGACGGCGACGAGAAGAAGGGTGGCCACGCCATCGTCCTCGTCGGATACGACGAGGAGGGTCTCTGGATCCACAACTCGTGGGGGCCGAGGTGGGCCGACGAGGGCTTCGCCCGGATCAGCTGGGCGGACTGGGCCGAGTTCGGCCACGAGGTCTGGTTCGTGGTTCCACCGCCGGCGCCGACGAGAGCCCCGGTCGCCGAGATCCCCGACCCACCCGCCGACCCGGTCGGCGATCTCGACGAGATGTGGCGACACCTCATCACCGTCGGCGACGACGGACGGCTGACGACGTCCGGTCCCTACGCCCTCGACAAGCCCATCGTCGCCACCCTGCTCTACATGTTCGCCGAGCACACCGAGAGCTGGCCGGAACGCCGGCTGGGCGTCTTCGCGGACGGCGGTTACTGGGCGACGCCCACCGCCGTCGAGCAGCTGCGTCCGCTACGCGACCAGATGATGGCCGAGCACATCTATCCGATCTTCCTCGTGTGGGAGCACCCTTGGTATGCCGAGGTGCTGCCGTGGCTCCACGGCGAGCCCGGGCTGGAGGCGCTCGACCCGAACGCTCTCGAGGGCTTCTGGGAGGCGCACGGTGGACCCACCATGGCCAACGTGCTCGTTGCACAGTCGGTCGCACCGCGGGCGTGGGGTGAACTCGTCGACAGGAGCTGCCACGCCGGCCGGCGCGCCGACGGGGCCGCCAAGATCCTCTCCGGGTCGCTGGACTACAAGTGGGATCAAGCCCTCGACGGGAAGATCGAGCCGTTCGACATCCATCTCCTCGCCCACGGGACGGGCGTGTATCTACTGGCCGAGTTGCTGGCCCAGTTGGAGATGCCGATCGCCAGTTGCGACCTGTGGGCCCCCGCCATGGTCGCCGACGATTTCGGCCGGACGATCGGAGCGTGCGCGGCCGCCGGCCAGATCGAACGCGTCACGATCCGCGGCTTGACCGATGGCGCCGAACACGCCGACCACTTCGGCCCGGTGCCCGGGTCACCGCTCTCGCTCGCCTCGCAGGTGTTGACGGTGAACGGGCTCGATCTCGACGAGGCGATCGTCCCCACCGACGGTGACGGCCCACCCGACTGGGGTGTGATTCCGCGCCCAGTGGTCGGGATGGAGCGGTTCTTCGAGGTCCCGGCTCTGACCGACCTCGCCGCCATGGGACGCCTCGCGACGTGGACGACGGACGGCACACACACCGGATTGCTGACCGATCCGCGGGTACACGAGGCTGCGATCGCCGACATCGCTCGTTTCTCGCCCGGCGGGATCGGGCCGGGAAGGGTGCCCTCCGACGGGATCCGGGACCCGCTCGCCCGCGCCATTGCCGACGCCAGAACCGCGACGCGCTGAGGTTCGGTCAGTCGACGACGGCTGCATCGGGAACGAGTGAGCGGCGCAACCACTGGAAGACGCGCCATCCCGTGTGCTCGGGCTGCATGGAGCCCGCCGCGATCGCCGCCGCCTCGTCGGAGATCGGCTTCCCGTCAGGAGCTTTCACGTGGACCTCGGCGACCCGCTCGGCCATCACGAACCAGGCGACCGCGGACTCGACCGACGTGCCGACGGTGAGCAGACCGTGGTTGCGCAGGATGCACAGCTTCTTCTCACCGAGGGCGGATGCGATCCGCTTGCCGCCATCGGGCGAGAGCACCTCGACCTCTTCGTCGTCGAACAGAGCCTGGTCGAAGCGGAACGCGCACGACTCCTGGCTGAGCGCATCGAAGAGCCGCACGTTGGCCGACCACGGGGTGCCGAATTGGGTGTGGGTGTGGGCGGCACTCACCACATCGGGGCGGGCGGCCAGCAGCGGGGCATGGATGTTGTAGCCGGCCGTGTTGACCGCGCCGGTCTTCTCCCCTGACGCGTTCTCGACACGACCATCCGGCCCGACGAGCACGAGTTGGTCGACCGTCGCCTCCACGAAGGGAACTCCCCAGTCGAGCAGCCAGAAGTGGTCGGTGCGCTCCGGATCGCGGGCGGAAACGTGGCCGTCACCGAGCTGCCCCCACCGCATCGCTCCGAAGATCCGGTATCCGATCGCGCACATCCGCTTCCGGTGTTGCCGCTCCTCCTCGGGGGTGCGGAACGCATCCATCGGCTGCTCTCCCGGGAACCCCGGATACTGCGACTCGTCCATCCCGCGATCGTAGGTCGCGACGGCCACACCGGGCTCCGGCGAAAGGCTGAAGCGCAAACCTGAAGCGGTGTCTGACACCGTTGCGTCAGTGGCGGTGGGGGACGACGACGACGTCGCCGTTGTCGTCGAGGTGGACCCGCACGGCGGCGTTGTAGACGTGGGCGAGGCGGTCCTGGGTGAGGACTTCCTGTGCCGCGCCGGTGGCGACGACGTGGCCGCTGTCGAGCATCACCAGACGGTCGCCGTGGATGCCGGCGAGGGTGAGGTCGTGCATCGCCGCGACCACGGTGACGTGGCGTTCACGGCGGAGCTGGGCGACCAGTTCGAGTGCCTGTTGCTGGTGGCCGATGTCGAGGGCGGCGGTCGACTCGTCGAGGAGGAGGACGTCGGGCTCCTGGGCGAGGGCGCGGGCGATCACGATGCGCTGGCGCTCACCGCCGCTGAGCTCCCCGAGGAGGCGGCCGCGGAACGGGCCGAGTTCGAGCAGCTCGAGCGCAGCATCGACGACCTCGTCGTCGTGCTCGGAACGGGAACCGAAGCGACCGAGATACGGCCAGCGGCCCAGCCCCACGTACTCCTCGGTCGCCATGTCGTTCGGGATCAGCGGTTCCTGCGGCACATAGGCCACGCGGCGGGAGCGTTCTTTCTCGCCCCACTCCCTCACGTCGTCACCGTCGACCTCGATCCGTCCCTCGTGGTGGATGAGACCTGCGACGGCGCGCAGGAGGGTCGACTTGCCCGCACCGTTCGGGCCGATCAACCCGAGCCACTCACCGCTCGCCACGGTCTCGGTCACGTTCTCGACGACGCGGCTCGAGCCGTACGAGATGGACACGGCATGGAGTTCCAGCTCGCTCATCGCGGCCCCCGCCCGGAACGCAGGAGGTAGATGAAGAACGGGGCGCCGAGGAACGCCGTCACCACCCCGATCGGTGTTTCGGCCCCACCCTGGAGCGTGCGCCCGGGGAGATCGGCCAGCACGAGGAATGCCGCACCGCCGATCAGTGAGAGAGGGATCACGAGGCGATACGACGCGCCCACCAGCAGCCGTACCACGTGCGGCACGATCAGACCGACGAACCCGATCAGCCCGCTGACCGCCACGGCTGCCGCCGTGCCGAGAGTTGCTGCGATCACCACGACGAGCCGCGTGTTGCCGACCGACAGGCCGAGCGCGCCCGCCTCGTCGTCGCCCACCCGGAACACGTCGAGGTGGCGACGGAACAGGATCAGCACGACGCTGGCGATGATCGCCGACGGCAGGATCAACCGGACATCGGACCACGTCGCCGAGGAGAGCCGCCCGAGGATCCACGAGTAGACCTCCCGCACCACGTCGACGTTGCGCTGCAACAGGAAGGTCTGCATCGCCGTGGCAAAGGCCGTCACGGCCACTCCGGCGAGCACGAGCGTGGTGCCGGCCGAGGATCCGAAGGCGCCTCCCACGAGGTAGGTCACCGTCACGGTGACGAGGGCGGCACCGAACGAGGCGACGAGCACCGGGTCGACCGGCCACGACTCGGTGGTGTCGCGGCCGATCGTGAAGACGAAGGTGGCACCGAGGCCGGCACCGGCGGCAGCACCGAGCAGGTACGGGTCGACGAGCGGGTTCCGGAACACACCCTGATAGCTGGCACCGGCGACCGAGAGGATCCCGCCGACCAGCGCCCCGAGCACGACGCGGGGCGTACGGATCTTCCAGACGATGTTCCACTCGATCTCGCTCACCCCGGAGTCGATCGAAACGAGCGGGAGCCGGTCGAGGAACTCGAGCGGTACACGCCACCAGTCCGGTCCGGCGGCACCGACCGACACTCCGACCAGCAGGACCACCACGAGGCTGCCGCCGAAGATCCAGTACCAGGCGCCGGTGGAGAGCGAACGGTGCGCCGACACCATCTGGGGGGAGGCATCGGCGCGCATCGGTCAGCTCCTGGTCATCCGCTGATCGAGTTCAGCACTTCGACGATGTCGGCGAGGTAGTCGACGGCGCGCGGGCCCCAGCGGCTGGCGAGGTCCTCGTTCATCGGGAACACGGCGCCGTTCTGGACGGCGGTGACTCCGTCCCAGCCCGGACGGGCCGACACGGTCGCCACGCTCTGTCCGCAGCACTCCGTGTCGGCGAGGAAGATGAAGTCGGGGTTGGCCGACACCAGGAACTCGGCGCTCAGCTGAGGGTAGGGGCCGGCATCGGTCTCCAACTCGTCGGCCACGTTGCGCAGCCCCACCATCCCGTAGAGCTGACCGACGAACGTGCTCGACGTGACGCTGTAGAGCGAAGGGTCCAGCTCGTGGTACATCGCGGGGGCGGCGTCGAATGCGGGGGCCGCAGCGACGAGCTCGTCCACCTCTGCCTGCAGTTCGGCGACCAGGGCCTCGGCGTTCGCCGACTCGCCGGTGATCTCCCCGAGCTCGAGGATCTGGTTGTAGGTGTCGTCGATGACCACTGCGGCGGGACCGTCCCAGGCGTCGATCCCGATGCTGGCGAGCTGGTCGCCGAGACCGGTGAAGTCACCGCCGGTGACCACGAGATCCGGTTCGTAGGAGGCGATCGCCTCCACGTTCGGCTCGAAACCCGACAGGTCTCGCGGCAGCTCGAGAACCTCCTCGGGGTAGTCGGACTGGTCGTCGACGGCGACGACCTGATCGCCGGCGTCGATGGCGAAGAGCATCTCGGTGTGGGTGGGGCTGAGCGAGATGATCCGCAGGCCCGGCTCCTCCTCGGGAGCCTCGGTCTCGGCCGGCGCGTCGGTGCCGATGGGGGCCTCGGTCTCGACGGGGGCCTCGGTCTCGACGGGGGCGTCGGTCTCGACGGGGGCGTCCGTAGTGGCGTCGTCGTCGTCCGCATCGCCGCAGGCTGCGGTCAGCAGCGCGAGCGCAGCGGCCAGCGCGGCGCCCCTTTGCGGGAAGTGCTTCACATGATCCTCCATGAAACGTGGAGGACAAGCTGGGTGCTCCGGCGTCGGCCGAGGCGACCGTCCCTTGCCTCGAGGGAATATGTCGCGCCGTGACCAGGCGACCGGGCTCGCTCCACTCGAGGGTGGAGACCACCGTTGCGGGACAGCGCCGGGATCTCACCGGCTTCGCTGCATCACGACAGTTCGACACGGTACTTCTGGCTGCCTACGCTCCCCAACCCGATGACTGAGGCAGACGACACCACCGACGGCGCACCCACCGATGATCCACGTCCGGACGGGCTGCGACGAGCCGACTCGCTCGTGGTGGTGAACACCGGCAACGGAAAGGGCAAGTCGTCGGCGGCCTTCGGCACGATGCTCCGGGGCATCGCCCGCGGCTGGAACGTGGCGGTGATCCAGTTCGTGAAGTCCGGCGACTGGAAGGTCGGCGAGGAGACGATGGGCCAGCGCCTCGGCGTCGAGTGGATCGCCGTCGGTGACGGGTTCACGTGGGACTCCGACGACCTCGAACACGACAAGCAGCTGGCCGCGCAGGGTTGGGCCAGGGCCGCGGCGCTCATCGACTCCGGCGACTACGACCTCGTGATCCTCGACGAGATCACCTACCTGCCGTCGTTCGGGTGGCTCGAGGCCCGCGAGGTCGCCGACGTGATCCGCAACCGTCCGTCCCACGTGAACGTGATCGTCACGGGTCGCGATGCGGCCGACGAGATCGTCGAGGTGGCCGACACCGTGACCGAGATGCGCGAGGTCAAGCACGCGTATCAGCAAGGAATTCGCGCCATGCGCGGCATCGACTACTGATGTTCACGTTCCTCGTGGGCGGGGTGCGCAGCGGAAAGACCACCCTGGCCACCGACATCGCGCGCCGCCACGGCGGTTCGGTCACGTATCTGGCGACTGCTCCACGCATCCCCGACGATGCCGACCTCGAGGGTCGCATCGAGACCCACCGCGCCGAGCGTCCGGGGCACTGGGTCACCGTCGAGGAAGAGCTGGCCATCGCCACCGAGATCGAGGCGGCGGAATCCGACGTCGTCGTCGTCGACTGTCTGACCACCTGGGTCGCCAACCAACTCCACCACGGTGCCGGCCACGACGAGGTGCGTTCAGCGGCGTCCGAAGCGGCGGCGACGTGTGCACGTTCGACCGCTCGCGTCGTGGTCGTCTCGAACGAACTCGGGATGGGGATCCATCCCACCAGCGAACTCGGACGTCGGTACCGTGACCTCCTCGGCTGGGTGAACCAGGAGTTCGCCCGTCACGCCGACCAGTCACTGCTCCTCGTCGCCGGACGGGCGCTTCCTCTCACCGACCCCTGGACCCACCTCCCATGACCGCCCTCCACGAACGGCTCGACGACCTTCCGGCCTGCGACGAAGCTGCCCGCGACGCGGTCCACGCCAGGGCGGCCGAGATCCTGCGCCCCAGCGGAGCCCTGGCCTGGCTCGACGAGATCGCCGCGTTCGTCGCGGGCTGGCAGCGCACACCGCAGCCACGGGTCGAGAAGCCGGCGGGGCTCATCTTCGCCGCGGACCACGGCGTCGCCGCCGCCAGCGAGGTGAGCGCCTACCCCACGGGCGTCACCGAGGCCATGCTCGCCGCGTACCGACAGAACCGATCCACGATCACCGCCTTCGCCCGGCTGGCGGGCGCCGAGGTCACCGCCGTCGATGTGGGCGTCGGCCGGCCGACCGGTGACATCCGCGTCGAGGCCGCGCTCACGCCGGAACGGTTCGACGCGATCACCACCACGGCCTTCGAGGCCGTCGACGCCCTCGACTGCGACCTTCTCGTGTTGGGGGAGATGGGCATCGGCAACACCACGGCCTCGGCGGCGATCGCCGCCGCGCTGGCCGGCGGGGAGACCACCGCGTGGGTGGGACGCGGCACCGGTGTCGACGACGACGGGCTGGCCCGCAAACGAGCGGCGGTGCAGGAATCGGTGCGCCGCATCGCCGGCGTCACGGATCCCCTGGAGATCCTCCGCGAAGTGGGTGGCGCCGAACTCGTGGCCATCGCCGCGGCCACCGTCGCCGCCCGCCACCGATCGATCCCGATCGTGCTCGACGGCTACGTCGTCACCGCCTCCGTGCTGCCGCTGCACACCGCCAATCCGGCTGCGCTCGACCACTGCACCGTCGGTCACTGCTCGGCCGAACCGGGGCACCGTCGTCTGCTCGAGCGGCTCGGCAAGCGCCCCCTCCTCGATCTCGACATGCGTCTCGGAGAGGGTTCCGGTGCGATGGCTGCGGTCCCGCTGATCGCGATGGCATGCGCAGGGATCACGGAGGTTCCGACCTTCGACGAGTGGTTCGGCGAGTAACCCCGTGACCGGGTTCCTCGGCGCCGTCCAATTCCTGACCCGGATCCCGATCCACCTGCGGAGCGACCCCGGCATCGCCCGATCCGTCCCCTGGTTCCCGGTGGTCGGTGCCCTGATCGGGCTCGCGGTCGGCGGGATCGCAGCAGGGTTGTGGGATGTCGTGCCGCCGCTCGTCGGTGCGGGCATCGCCGTGCTGGCCGGAGTGCTCGTCACCGGCGCCTTCCACGAGGACGGACTGGCCGACATCGCCGACGGGCTCGGTGGGTACACACCCGAGCAGCGGCGGGAGATCCTGAAGGACTCACGCCACGGCAGCTACGGAGTGGTGGCGATGACCGGATCGATCCTGCTGCGTGTGGCCTGTGTGGCAAGCCTCGCCCCAGCCGCCGCAGTTGCCGGACTGGTCGCCGCCCACGCCCTCGGTCGGGCAGGGTCCGTCGGCGTGATGCTCGTGTCGGCGGCACCGTCGGCGCCCGGTCTCGGGTCGGACTACATCTCCGACGTGCGGCGGGGATCCGCACTCGCCGGGATCGGGGCCGGCGTCGCGATCACCGCGCTCGCCACCGGATGGTGGGTGCTGCCACTGGCCGCCGGCGTCGTCGTCGCCGCCGCCGCCGTGCGCGGGCTCGTCGAGGGTGCCTACGAGGGCATGAGCGGCGACGGTCTCGGTGCCGCGGAGCAGGCGGGCGAGATCATCGTTCTGGTGATCGTGTCCGGCCTCGCTGCCCAACACACCCTTTGGTGGGCCTGACCGGCGCGTCGATAGCCTCCCGCCGGTGAACTATCGGACCCCCGCCGCCCAGGCTGCGCGCGGCTTCGCGATGGGAACCGCCGACATCGTCCCCGGTGTGTCGGGCGGGACGATCGCCCTCGTCCTCGGCATCTACGAGCGCCTGATCCACAACATCCGTGAGGGGGCGCGTGCCCTGCGGCAGTTGCTCACCGGCAAATGGGTCGACTTCAAGGGCACCGTCGCGGGGATCGAATGGGTCTGGCTGGTCAGCCTGCTCGTCGGCATCCTCGCCGCTGTCGCGGTGCTCTCGTCGGTGCTCGAGACCCTGCTCGACGACGAGGCGATCAAGATGTCGGCGCTGTTCCTCGGCCTCGTGGCCGGCTCGGTGTACCTCACGTTCCGGATGCTCGACGAGATCGATGGCATCGCGGTCGCGCTCATCGTCGGCGTTGCTGCAGCGATGTTCCTCCTGCTCGGTCTGCGCTCCGACACCGAAGTGGCCGACGATGCACTGGAGATCGTCACCGAGCCGGCCTGGATCTTCTTCCTGTCCGGGTCGGTGGCGATCTGCGCCATGATCCTGCCGGGCATCTCCGGGTCGTTCATCCTCGTCCTGCTCGGGATGTACACCGAGGTGCTGGGGGCCGTGAACGACCGTGACGTGGCCTCGCTGGGAGCGTTCGCGATCGGGTGCGTGGTCGGGCTGGCGCTGTTCTCGACGCTGCTGAACTGGCTGTTGGAGCGCTATCACAACTGGGTGATCGCGGCGATGATCGGCCTCATGCTCGGCTCCACCCGGGTCCTCTGGCCGTGGCCGAACGGTGTCCACACGACCACGCTGGCGTGGCCGGCGGACGACGTGCTCTGGCCGATCGTGCTGGTGGTGGTGGGGTTCGGCGTCGTGCTGGGGATCAGCGCGGTGAGCCGCCGCGGCGAGACCGCGAGCTGATCACGACACCAACGCGGCGATGCGGTCGATGCCCTCGGCCAGGTCGTCGTCGCCGAGGGCGAACGAGAACCGGCCGTAGCCACCGAGGCCGAACGCCTCGCCCGGCACGAAAGCGACCTTCGCCTCGTCGAGGATGATGTCGGCCAGTTCCAGGGTGTTGGTGGCCGTCTTGCCGGCGATCGGCCGGTTCAACAGGCCGCGCAGGTCGGGGTAGGCATAGAAGGCGCCCTGTGGCTCGAGGGCGGTGACACCCTCGATGGCGTTGAGCTTCTGGTGCAGCGTCGTGGCGCGGCGGGCGAATGCCTCGCGCATCTCGTACACGTCGTCGAGCGGCCCGGCCACGGCCGCCAGAGCGGCGCGCTGGGAGACGTTGGCGACGTTGGAGGTGGCGTGGCTCTGGAAGTTGGTCGATGCCTTCACGACGTCGTGCGGGCCGATCATCCAGCCGACACGCCAGCCGGTCATTGCGTAGGTCTTGGCGACACCGTTGACGATCAGGCACTGCTCGGCGAGATCGGGCACCACCGTGGGCATCGACACGAACTCGTGGTTGCCGTAGGTGAGGTGCTCGTAGATCTCGTCGGTGATGACCCAGACGCCCTTCTCCACCGCCCACTCGCCGATCGCCTTCACGGCGTCGGGCGAGTACACAGAGCCCGACGGGTTGTCGGGGCTCACGAAGAGGAGCACCTTCGTACGGTCGGTGAGAGCCTCGTCGAGCTGTTCGACGGTGGCCTGGAACCCCGACTCGGCGTCGGTGTCGACCACTACGGGGACTCCACCGGCGAGGGTGATCGCCTCGGGGTAGGTGGTCCAGTACGGCGCCGGGAGGATCACCTCGTCACCCGGGTCGAGAAGGGCGGCGAAGGCGGTGTACACGGCGTGCTTGCCTCCGTTGGTGACGAGCACCTGTGATGCCTCGCACCCGAAGCCCGAGTCGCGCATGGTCTTCTCGGCGATGGCCGCCTTCAGCTCGGGCAGACCGCCGGCGGGCGAGTAGCGGTGGTTCTTGGGGTCGGAGCAGGCGGCGACGGCCGCCTCGACGATGTGCGCCGGGGTGGCGAAGTCGGGTTCGCCGGCACCGAACCCGATGACGTTCTCGCCGTCGGCCTTCATGGCCTTGGCCTTCGCGTCGACGGCGAGTGTGGCGGACGGGGCGATGGCGGCGAGGCGATGGGAGGTTCGGTTCACGGTGACCAATGGTGCCACAGCCTCTATCGTTCCCGCATGAGCGCCGACGCAGTCATCCGGAAGGGCGCCAACGACCTGCCCGCACCCGACCTCGACCCCGTGGCAACGGTGCTCTCCACACCGTTGAGCGAGTGCCGCGTCGCGCTCGTCACCACGGCGGGGTTGAAACCCGACGGCGAGATCGAGTTCTGGCAGATGGGCGACCAGAAGTACCAGGAGCTGCCCGACGACGCCCGCAACCTGCAGCTCTCCCACTTCTCCCCCAACTTCGACCGCACGGGCATCATCCAGGACCTCAACGTCGTCTATCCGATCGACCGGCTCCACGAGATGGCCGATGCAGGTGAGATCGGCGAGATCAACCACCGCCACTTCTCGTTCATGGGCGCCCAGACCGAGTTCTCGACGATCATCCAGGACACGGGCCCCCAGGTTGCGCAGCGGCTCGTCGACGACGGGGTCGACGTCGTCCTGCTCACACCCATTTGACCGTTCTGCACGCGCACCGTGAGTGTGCTCGCCCACGTCCTCGAGCGCGCCGGCCTCGCCACGGTCGGCATCTCGATCGTCCGCGGCCAGGCCGAGAACGCCCGGCCACCGCGAATCCTGCACAACCAGTTCCCGCTCGGCCGGCCGCTCGGCAAGCCGAACGACCCCGACTTCCAGACCGACGTGATCCGCCGGGCATTCGCCCTTCTCGATCGCACCGACGTGCCCGTCCTGGTCGACCACCCCGAGGTGATCGAGGACGACGCCGAGGCGCCCGCCTCCTGCACGTTGCCGCCGCGGCTCGACACCGACGGCAATCCCGCGGCCGTCGAGGCCCGCGGCCTGCGCGACGCCTACCAGCGCAACGTCGACCAGTTCGGCCGCACTGCGGTCGGCCGGCTCACCGACGCTGACGGGATCCCCGCCCTGCTCGACAAGATCGTCCAGTTGGAGGCGGGTGCCGCCCTCGACGACGTCGGGCTCGACGACGAGCGCCTGATCGCCGCCGGCCAGGACATCCGCGCCTACTACGAGGAAGCGGGCCTGCAACTCGCCGACGTCACCGGCGCCCGCCAACTCGAGTCGTGGTTCTACGGCAGCACCGAGGCCGGCCGGCTGCTCCGCCGCACCCAGCAGGCACTCGAGGCCGCCGAGGCCGACCAACGCTCCTGGCAGTACATGCTGCCCCGAACACAGGCACAGAAATGAGCAACACGAACCATCGCATCACCCTCGCCCAGCGTCCCCAGGGGCCGGTCGGCCCCGAGTGTTTCGCCACCGACGACGTCCCGACCCCAGAGCCCGGCCCCGGTGAGGCGCTCGTCGAGGTCAAGTGGCTGTCGATCGACCCGACCATCCGCGGCTGGATGTCCCAGGACACGTACCTGCCGGCCATCGAGATCGGTGAACCGATCCGCGCCGGTGGCCTCGGTGAGGTCATCGCCTCGGACAACGACGACCTCCCGGTCGGCTCGATGGCGTTCGGGATGGTCGGGTGGCAGCAGTACGCACTCGTCGGGGAGGGAACCCAGGTCATTCCCGACGGCATCGAACCGGAGGCCGCTCTCAGCGTGTTCGGCGTCACCGGCCTCACCGCCTACTGGGGCCTCCTCGACGTGGGCGAACCGAAGGAGGGCGACACCGTCCTGGTCTCGGGAGCCGCCGGAGCGACCGGATCCGTCGTCGGCCAGATCGCCAAGATCAAGGGCTGCCGGGTCGTCGGCATCGCCGGAACGCCCGAGAAGTGCGCGTGGCTCACCGACGAACTCGGCTTCGACGCGGCGATCGACTACCGCACCGACGACGTGGCGGCGGGAATCGCCGAGCACTGCCCGGACGGGATCGACGTGTTCTTCGACAATGTCGGCGGCGACATCCTCGAAGCCGCTCTCGACAACCTGGCGATGAACGCGCGCGTCGTGCTCTGCGGTGCCATCGCCACGTACAACGACGAGACACCCCGGCCCGGCCCGGCGAACCTCATGAACCTCGTCGTCATGAGGGCACGGATGGAGGGGTTCCTCATCCTCGACTACATGGACCGCGCCACCGAGGCGATCATGGAACTCGCCGGATGGGTGCTGGGCGGCCGGCTCACCTACGCCGTCGACGTGGTGGAGGGTCTCGACAACGCCCCGGCGGCCTTCGACAAACTCTTCACCGGGGCGAACACAGGGAAGGTCCTGGTCAAGCTCTGACATGCTGGGAGGGTGACTGACCCCTCCACGATCGAGATCCCCTCCGAGCTCCTGCCCGCCGACGGACGGTTCTGCTCCGGCCCGTCGAAAGTGCGCCCTGAGCAGGTCGACGCCCTCGTCGATGCAAGGGAGTCCCTCCTCGGAACCTCCCACCGCAAACCGCCCGTGAAGAACCTGGTCGGTGCCGTGCAGAACAAGCTGTGCATGCTGTTCGGCCTCGAGGCGTCGTGGGAGATCGTGCTCGGCAACGGCGGCACGACGGTGTTCTGGGATGCCGCCACCTTCGGCCTCGTGCGCGAGCGCAGCCAGCACCTCGTGTTCGGCGAGTTCTCCGGGAAGTTCGCCACGGCCTGTGCCGCCGCGCCCCACCTCGGCGAACCGTCGGTGATCGACGCCGATCCGGGTGACCATCCGGTCTCGGTCGCCGAGGACGGGGTCGACGTCTACGCCCAGACCCACAACGAGACGTCGACCGGTGTCGTGATGGAGCTCCACCGCCCCGGCGGCGCGGCCGACGACGCGTTGGTGATGGTCGACGCCACCTCAGCCGCCGGGGGCGTGCGCTGGGACCCACAGCAGGTCGACGTGTACTACTTCGCCCCGCAGAAGTGCTTCGGTGCCGACGGCGGGATCTGGTTCGCCGCGTGCTCGCCGCGGGCCCTGGACCGCATCACCGAGATCGCAGCCACCGACCGCTGGTGCCCGGCCTCGATCGACCTCGGGACCGCGCTCGACAACTCGCGCAAGAACCAGACCTACAACACACCCGCGCTGTCGACACTCGTCCTGCTCGACTCCCAACTCGACTGGATGCTCGACAACGGAGGTCTCGAGTTCGCCGCAGGACGCAGCGACGAGTCGGCGTCGATCCTCTACTCATGGGCGGACGCGCGCCCGTGGGCGTCGCCGTTCGT
>CBFCWZ010000003.1:0-32826 GCA_965601935.1 uncultured Ilumatobacteraceae bacterium | reverse complement strand
ACCACCGTCGTACCGTCCTCCAACTCGATCGTCGAACCGAGGAGGCCCTTCCACGCGGGGCCGGCGCCACCCTGGCCGTTGTTGCCGTGGCAGGCGGCGCAGCCATTGCCGTTGGCGATCTCCCGGCCCTCCTCGCCGGCAGCGGAGAGCTCGGGGCCGGAGTCGCCACCGCCACATGACGCGCCGACGAACATCACGGCCCCTGCGAGAGTGGCGGCAGCGAGTGACGTGGCGGGTCGTCGCATCAGCCATACCTCGTGTCGGGGAGGTCGGAGTTCCCGGGATCCGCCTCGTCCTGTTTCATCATCGCCACCAGGTCGCGGCGAGCGCGTGCCACGCGTGACCGGATGGTGCCGATCGGGCACTCGAGAACTTCCGCCGCCTCGTCGTAGTGCAGACCGAGCACCTGGGTCAGCACGAACGCGGCGCGCCGGTCGTCGTCGAGCTCGGCGAGCACGGTGTCGAGTTCGACGCGTCCCGCAGCGTCGGGCACGGTGAGTGCACCACCGTGCATCCCGGCCGTGGCATCGCTGATGGCGGCGTTGTCGCGGCGGCGACGACGGCTGGCGCGGCGTGCGTGATCGGCGCAGGTGCGGCGGGCGATCGTGAGCAACCAGCCGCGGGCGTGGCCATCGGCGCGGTACCGGTGCAGAGACGAGATGGCCCGCTCGTAGGTCTCCTGGGCGAGATCATCGGCGTACTCCCGGTCGCCCAGATAGCGGCAGATCCGCCACACGTCGTCCTGCGTCTCGGCGACGAACCGTTCGAGGGCCCTGTGGTCGCCGTCCCGCGCCGCCACGAGCAGGTTCGTCAGGTGGTCCATGCGCGGACCATTCTCGCACCGGGGGAACCAAATCGGACTGCGCGGCGACTGAGTCCTCTGTGAACTGTGACCAGGCGCGGGAAGCCCTCTCCGCGGCCACCGACGGCGAGGCCCACCTCGACGAACAACGGGCGATGCACGACCACGTCGACGCCTGCACTGCGTGTTCGACATTCGCTGCCAGGATGACCGAGCTGGACCGGATGGTGCGGATCCGGCCCGCCGAGCCCGTCCCCGACCTCGTCCAGACCGTGACGTCGCGCACCCGCCCCGCCCAACTGGGTCGCGGAGGCTGGCTGCGTCCCGCTCTCGCCTGGCTGGCCCTGGTGATCGCGTTGCAGCACCTTCCCGCGCTGGTGCTGGGCAACGCCGGCGGGATGGACACGCACATGTCGCGTCATCTCGGCGCATTCGGCGTCGCGCTGGCGATCGGTTTCGCCTTCGTCGCGTGGAAGCCGCACCGCGCATTCGGATTGCTCCCCCTCGTCGCCGCGCTCGTCGCGACGATGCTCCTGAGCACCGTTTTCGACGTTCTCGACGGCGGGCGCAGCGTGCTCGCCGAGTCGGTCCACTTCACCGAACTGGTCGCCTTCGCGCTCCTCTGGATGATCGCCGGCTCGCCCGGCTGGCACGGTTGGCACCGGCGCCTCCGGCTGCCGCGGCGCTCACCTGTCGCGAACTGACCGCCCGTCGATCCGATCGAGGGCACGGCTCCACCAGTCGGTCAGGTCGACGGTGTCGGTGATCCCGAACGAGCGGTGCACGGCATCACCACAGGCCATGCGGTCGCCGGCCCGCAGTGCCCTCGCCGCGACGCCGAGCAACCGCTCGTCGGCCGGCCAGGGCAGACCACCCAGAAGGACGGGGCTGAGCCGGATCGCGGTTGCCGACAGCCCGGTTCCCGCTTGGTGGTTCCACGCCCAGGCAGACACCGCGGGTGACGTGAGCAGGGCCGCGATGAGCCACACCTTGCCGTGATCGTGCGGGTACGCCGAGACGACGGGGACGCCCGGCAACCACTCACCGGCCGGGTCGCAGACCGCTTCCACGATGGGCGTCTGGTTCGCCACGAGCACCTTGGGCACCAGCCGTTTCCGGGCCCACCGCGGCATCTTGCCGTCGAGCCGATCGAGGTCGACACGAGGCGCGGCAAAGGTCTGCTTGGCGAAACGGACCGACCGTTCACCCCACAGCGAGCGCCCCGGGTCGATCAGCCCGCTGGTGATCAGGGGCGGCCCGTCCCGGTGGTCGCCCACGGCGGGCACCAGCCCGTAGTACTCGTCGCGGAAGTTGGCGTTCAGCCACGCCCTGTCGCCGAGGCTGCCGTCGGCCCCCGCCTCGAGGTCCGGTGCCGGCGGGACACCCGAGCGCGACGTGACGACGTCGGTCCACCGAAAAGGTGAAGCGCAAAGGTGACGCGGAGGTCGGACACCGAAGCGGAAGGCGAGGGCGCAGGCGTGAACCTGGGCGTCGAAGGACCGTTCGGGGGACCACCACGACCAGTACATGTCGGCGCGCTCGTCGTAGAGGTCGCGGATCGGGGTTGCGTCGCGGGCGGCGAGGATCGACTGCGGGAGGACGAACGCGACCCTGCCTCCTTCGGGTTCGACGAGGTCGGCAGCGAGGCCGAGGAACTCGACCGCCGAATCTGCGTAGGGACCGCCGCCCCACTCCGACGAGCCGCCCCGTGTGGTGGACGACGCCATCTGCGAGAGGAACGGCGGATTGCCGATCACCAGGTCGAAGCGGTCAACCGGCTCGCGCCAGTCGCCACGCAGGGCATCGGCGCACACGACACGCCCTCCCGGTACGAGTTCGGTGGCTGCGGCACAGGCAGCAGGGTCGATGTCGACACCGACGAGTTCGACCTCACGGCCCGACCCAGCGAGACGCTCGGCTGCTGCGGCGAGGAAGCGGCCGTCTCCGCAGGCAGGGTCGACGACACGCACCGGCCGGTGGCGGGGCAGTTCGGCCAGCGCACTTTCGTCGAGCACCCCGGCGACCACGTGTTCCACCAGTTCGGGCGGCGTGTACCACGACCCGAGCTGTTTGCGATCGCCCACCGAGGCAGAGTCGGCGCGACCCGGTTCGACCAGTGTCACGCGTGCCACCGTAGAGCCCCGGGAACCGGTACGGGGAGGACTCACCGTTACAGTCACCTTCGTGACGGACGCGACCGACACACCTGCGGCGTCCGGGAATCGGGCTCCCGAGTCGAAGCCCCCGAGCCGCTATCTCACGTTCAACCGTGACGACTGGGCGATGCTGCGGGCGGCGACCCCGCTCACATTGCGGGAACCCGAACTGGCGCAGTTGAAGGGCATCAACGAAGAGATCGACCTCGAGGAGGTCACGAAGATCTATCTCCCTCTCAGCCGTCTGCTGAACCTGTACGTGAGCGCCACGCAGAACCTGCACAAGGTGTCGGCCACCTTTCTCGGGGCGATGAAGCCGAAGGTGCCCTACGTGATCGGCGTGGCCGGGAGCGTCGCCGTCGGCAAGAGCACGTTCGCCCGCATCCTCCAGGCACTGCTGGCCCAGTGGCCCGATCACCCCCAGGTCGACCTCATCACCACCGACGGCTTCCTCCGCCCCAACCGGGTCCTGGAGGAACGGGGGATCATGCACCGCAAGGGTTTCCCCGAGTCGTACGACACTCGCGAGCTCATCCGGGTGATGCGCGAGATCAAGAGCGGCCGTCGCAACGTCGAGGCACCGGTCTACAGCCACGTGGTGTACGACATCGTCGACGGTGAACGGATCGTGATCGACCAACCCGACATCGTGATCCTCGAAGGGCTCAACGTCTTGCAGAGCGGCGACCAAGGGGCCGACTTCGTGAGCGACTACTTCGACTTCTCGATCTACATCGATGCCGACGAGCACGACGTCGAGCAGTGGTACGTCGATCGCTTCCTCGCCCTCCGCGAGTCGGTGTTCAAGAACCCGGACAGCTTCTTCCGCTTCTACGCCGACCTCACCGACGAGGAAGCGGTCGACACCGCCAGAGAGATCTGGCGCAGCATCAACGGGCTGAACCTGCGCGAGAACATCCTCCCCACCCGCGACCGCGCCTCCCTCATCCTCCAGAAGAGCCGCGACCACCGCATCGACAAAGTCCAACTGCGACGGCTCTGACCCCGACCGGTGTCAGACACCTGTTGCAGCTTTGCGTTGCAGCTTTGGCCGAGGCCGGTACGAACACGGCCGGGTCGTGGTCAGAGCCCGAGCCAGGCAGGGAGTTCGGAGATGCCGGCCAACTCGGTGACGTCTTCATCGTGGTCGTCGACGCGTTCGAGTTCCCACGTGAGGTGATACGGAATGTGCACGGCGTGGCCGCCGAGTGCCATCACAGGGAGGATGTCGCTGCGCACCGAGTTGCCGACCATGCAGACGCGCTCGGGCGTCACGTTCATCCGTTCGAAGATGTGGGCGTACGTCGCAGGGTCCTTCTCGAGCACGATCTCGACCTCACCGAAGTGGTGTTCGAGGCCGGACGTGGTCACCTTGCGGGTCTGGTGGACGAGGTCGCCCTTCGTGATGAGGACCAGAGGCTTCGCCGCTCCGACGATCTCCAGGACCTCTGGCACGTCGGGCAAGAGCTGCACCGGCTCGGTCAGCATGCCGAAGCCGATGTCGGTGAGTTCGCCGAGCACGTCGGAGGGCACGTTGCCGTTCGTCACCGAGATGGCGGCGCGGACCATGGAGATCGTGAACGCCTTCACGCCGTATCCGGAGATCGACAGATCTGCCTTCTCGATGGCATGAAGAGCGTCGAGCACGTCGATGCCCGTTGGAGCGTGCGGCTGGACGATCTGCTTGTAGCGCTTGTGTGCCGCGTCGAAGGAGTCCTCGCTGCGCCACAGCGTGTCGTCCGCGTCGAACGCGATGAGGTCGAACTGGTCGATGGGACGGGTCATCGTGCGGCCGGGAAGCTCAGCGGTGGATCGCGTTCAGGTAGTTGTAGACGGTGATCCGGCTCACACCCATCGCGTCGGCGACGTCTTCGACCGCTCGCCGCAGAATGAAGGCGCCCCTCTCGTCGAGCAGGCGGATCGCGATCTGCTTCTGCTCCCGCGTGAGTTCGGGGAGTTTCCCGCCGAGTTCGGTTTCGACGGCGTCGATCAACCTGTCGAGCGCTCCGTGCAAAGGCGGCAGCCGCACGGCGGCGATCGTGTCACCGTCCCAGACGAGCGAGACGTCGCTGCCCTCGGCCTCGTCGGCCGACACCAGGCGGGCACCCACGGCATCGACCACCGGCTGGACCGCCCGGAGGAGTTCCTCTGCCGGATCAACCTGCTCGCTCATGCGCCGGCTCGTTCCACGTTCAGCGACACGTGCGTGGCTCCGTTGCCGACTGCGGCAGTGGTGAGAATGCCGACGATCTCGCCGACGCGGCTGTCGTCGAGCAGACACGACGACCCGAATGGGCCGATCTCGACCTCGATGCCGCGCGCCGCCACGGCCTCGATCGCCGCCGTCACGTGGGGGCCGGGCTGACCCTCCACGAACGGCTCGATGGTGAACTCCAGCCGGAACATCGCCCGAGAGCGTATTGGCGATCGCGCCTGCTCGCGCCTGCGGCCCGTCGGCTCGGTCGGTCAGAACACGATGCCGAGGGCGTAGCGGAGCGTCTCGTCGAGCTGGGCCCGCGTTGCGAGATCGAGGTGGCCGATCGGTTCCGGGTCGAGCTGCGATTTGGGGACCGTGAGCAGATTGTCGCAGGTGATGACGGCGTCGTCGGGGAGACCGTGGGCCCTCCCCACCTCGACCTCCGACGGAATCCCTCGGATTCTCCGGGTCACGGCGGCGCACACCACGGCGTGGAGGACCGGCACTGCACGGTCGCGCGTCAGAACGCAGACCGGGCGGCGGCCGTACGGGCCGACGTCGGCCCAGAAGAGGTCGCCGCGCCTCACCAGTCGGAGGGCTCGACGTATTGGATGGCCGTGATCCAGTCGAGTTCTTCCTGCGTCTGGGGCCGACGTCGGTACCCCTCGACGAGACGGTCGTCCTTCTCCGCTTCGTCGAACAGCTGCACGAATGTGCGGGCCGCAGTCCGGAGGAGCGCGGATCGGTTCTGCCCTGTGAGCTCGCCGATACGGTCGAGTTGCGCCACGAGATGTTCGTCCAGCTGTACGAGAACCTGCTTCCGGGCCATGACCATATGGTATGCCATATTGCCACTCAGCCGACGCCCATCACCCGCCGCAACTCGTCCGCCCGCGCCACGCAGTCGCGCCCGGCCATCTCGAAGGCCTCGTGGAGACGGGTCAGCGCCTGCTTGAACGAGCCGTTCCACTCCTCGACGAACCGTTCCCGGGCCGGGCCCTGCCAGACGGTGCCGTTGAGGACGCCGTCCACCGACGAGCTGAGCTGGTGGAGCGTGTCGATCTGGCGCGTGAGCGTGGTGCCGAGCTGGTTGAGCTGGTCGGGGTCGGCTCCGTACATGGACATGGTGGGGTTCCCTTCGGTGCGGGTCCCGCCTGCCGAGACCTCGACCCCCAGTGGGTCGCGGGAACCGCAAAAGGGAAGCGGCAGATCTACGATCGGCCCATGAGCGCCGACGCCGTCCCCGGACCCGACCCGCAGATCGACTCGATCCGGGAGCAGGCCGACGACCTGCTCGACGATGTGGTGGCGATGCGTCGCCGTCTCCACGAGTGGCCCGAATTGGGCAACGACCTTCCCATCACGCGGGACGTGGTGCTCGAGTCGCTCGAAGGGCTTCCCGTCGACGTCACCATCCACGACTCCACGAGCGGGGTCGTGGCCCTCCTCGAGGGTTCACGGCCGGGGCCGACGATGCTGCTGCGCGGCGACATGGACGCCCTCCCGATGCCGGAGGACACCGGCCTCGACTTCGCCTCACGGGTCGACAATGCGATGCATGCCTGTGGGCACGACACACACACGGCGATGCTCGCCGGTGCGGCGTCCCTGCTCTCCGAGCGCCGGGACGACATCGCGGGTCGCGTCCTGTTCATGTTCCAGCCGGGCGAGGAGGGCCATCACGGCGCCAAGTTCATGCTCGAGGAAGGTCTGCTCGACGTACCCCCACTGTCCGACGGCAGCGAGTCACCTGTCGACGCGGCGCTGGCGATCCACATCATGTCGACCCTCCCCGCCGGCTGGCTCGCCGCACGCGGCGGCTCGACGATGGCGTCGGCCGACACACTGCGGATCCGCATCACCGGCAAGGGCGGCCACGCCAGCGCCCCCCACCACGCCGTCGACCCGATCCCGGTGGCGTGCGAGGTCGTGCAGTCGCTCCAGACGATGATCACGCGCTCGATCGACGTGTTCAATCCGGCGGTCGTCACGGTCGGGAGGATCTCGGCGGGGACGACGAACAACGTGATCCCGGAATCCGCCGAGATCGAGGGCACGATCCGCGCCGTGAGCGAACACAGCCGGAAGAAGGTGCACGACGGCATCCAACGCGTCGCCAACGGAATCGCCGGGGCCCACGGCTGCGGGGTCGACGTCGAGATCGACTACGGCTACCCCGTCACGGTGAACGACGACGTGTTCGCCGACTTCGCGCTCGACACCGCGGCCGTCGTGGCCGGCACCGATCACACGGTGAAGATGCCCAACCCGATCATGGGGGCCGAGGACTTCAGCTACGTCCTCCAGAACGTGCCGGGTGCGATGGTCTTCCTCGGCGGAACCCCCCACTCGATGGATCCGAGCACCGCGCCGCCCAACCACTCCAACCGGGTCAACTTCGACGAGAACGCCATGACCACCGGTATCTCGCTCTACGCCGCGGCGGCCCTCCGCCACCTCGCGCCGGTCTGACGGGGCTCAGCGGGTCGGGACGTTCTGGTAGATGTACGACCTCGCCCCCTCGACGGTGGCGGTGGTCCAGGCCTGGAAGTCGTCGGGGGTCATGTCGGCCCACGGCGGGGTCTGCTCGACCTGGTCCCGCCCGATGCGGCGACCCAGCTCCACGAGTGACTGACCAGCCGGGGTGCGGTCGGCGTCGTAGGCGGCGAGCAACCCCTCCCAGTCGTCGTGGTGCGCGCCGAGTTGCTCCAACAGCCGTGCGTCCTGCATCGCCTTGGTCGCGCCACTGCCGGTGTGGGGCCTCGACACCGTCGCGGCGTCCCCGATGAGCATCACCCGACCGCGAACGTAGAAGTCGATCGTCTCGTCGTAGATCGGCTGGATCGACACCTCGTCGGGAGAACTCCCGAAGACCGGCCGGATCTCCTCCGGGAAGTGATTCTCGAGGATTCGCTCGAGATGGGCGAGAACCTCGGGCGCGACCTGACCCGGCGGGATCGAGGTCGGTTCGTCGAGGACCAACTCCTCGGGCTGTGGCGAATAGATCGCCCAATTCACGCGGAGCCCACCCGACGACCCGTCGTCGTCGAAGTCGGGGATCGGGTACATCACGCCGTGCCCACCTTCGAAGCACACTGTCAACCAATCACCCGTGCGCACGACCTCGTCCCACTTCGTCCGGTCGGTGAGCTCAGCCTCGGGGAAGTTGCCCCTCCAGAGGATGTAGCCGGCGTAGTGGGGCTCAGATCCCGGGTGCAGGAGCGTGCGCACATCGGACCGGTAGCCGTCGGCCCCGACGACGATGTCGAAGTCGTGCCGGGTGCCGTCACCGAGAACGAGCGCGATGTCGTCGTCGCGCTCCTCGACGCCGGTGATCCGGCTGCCGTCGACGTAGCACTCGTCGGGCACCTGGGCACGCAGAGCCCGCCAGAGCACACCCCAGTTGTTGGTCGAGGCGCTCCCCACTTGATGCCAGAGCAGTCGACCGCCGGCCGAACCGTCGTCGAGGAGCCAGTCCCGGCCGGCGGCCTGGAAGTAGCGGTAGTCGGCGGGCAGGTACCCCGCGCCGATCATCTCGTCGCGCAGCGGATTGGGGATGGCGATCCCCGAGCCTCGATCACGCAACGCCCCCGACGAGCGTTCGAACACCGTGACGTCGCATCCGAGCCGCCGCAGCGCGATGGCTGCGGCACATCCGGCGATGCTGCCCCCGACGATTCCCACTCGGCTCCCCTGTACTCGCATCGGTCCCCTTCTCCGATTCGTCCCTCTTCTCAGTGTATCTGTACGTTGTACAAATTATTTGTACGTTGTAGAATTACAGAAGTCAAGAGCTTGGAAGGGAACGATGGCCCGCCAGCCCGAACGCCGACGCAGAGACCTGTCCACCGAGGAGATCGTGGCGACCGCTCTCGACCTGGCTGCCCGCGAAGGCTCCTCCCAACTCACCATGCGGCGGCTGGCCGACGCATGCGGCGTCACGCCGATGGCGCTCTACCACCACGTCGCGGACAAGGAAGAACTGCTCACGCTGCTGGCCGACCGCGTGGTGGGCGAGGCACTCCTCTCGACCCGGGCCGATGGATCGTGGCAGGAGCGACTCGTCGACTTCGCGTGCCACTACCGGCGCGGCTTCCTCGCCAACCCCGCTGCGGCCGAGGTCTTGCTGCGGCGGCCGGTCCTCAGCGAGAACCTGGCGCGCTGCACCGAGTTCATGTTCCAGCTGTTCAGCGAGGGAGGCATCTCCGGGACCGCCATGGCCGAGGCGACCGACGCCTTCGTCCTCCTCCTGCACGGGTCGATCACCAACGATCTCACCAGGCCGCCCGAAGTACGGCGCCAACTCCTCGACTTCGCCGAGCCGGGAGAACTTCGACTTCTCGAGGAACGCATGGCGACCTACTCGCACCGCGACGGAGAGGAACGGTTCCGCCTCGCCGCCGGTTGGATGCTCGACGGCCTCACCCGCGGCTGAGACCCCTCAATCGGGTCTCGCGTCGCGGCCGTCGAACTCGTCGCGGCGTTGGAGCCTGAGGGTGACGAGTTCGAACGGCCCGAGGGTCAACACCACCACACCGTCGCTGACCTCCTCGCCCGACCGAGGTTCCTCCAGCAGGTTGCAGCGGGAGGCCGAACCGATGCGACCATCAGTGGAGATCGTGATCCGGGTGCGATCACCGCACGCCTCGTGGAACCTGACGACCAGGTCGCCCGAGCCGTCATCGGCGGGCTTCACCGCGTCGATGCCCACGCCCGGGTCGGTGCCGTCGGCTCCCTCGACCCGAACGAGCTGAATCGGTTCGGTCTCGGTGGACCCGTTCAGAACGAGCCGCGGCGGCGCGTTCAGCAGGCTGGCGGCGGCCCGCACGTCGCGCAGGCCGGACCCATGCGGCAGGAGTGCGAGCGTGACGCAGTGGCGGCCGTGGTCGGCGTCGGGGTCGGGGTACTTCGCAGCCCGCGCCAAGCTCACCCGGACCGCACCGTCGAACAAGCCATGGCCGTAGCGCCCGTCGTTGAGCACCGCGACACCGAACGAGGGCTCGGACAGGTCGACGAAGCGGTGTGCGCACACCTCGAACTTGGCGGCGTCCCACGGGCTGGACGGATGCGTCGGGCGACGGGTGACGCCGAACTGGACGTCGCACGAGGCCTCGTCGGCGCGCACGTCGAGGGGGAACGCCATCGAGAGGAGGTGTTCGTCGTGGTGCCAGTCGATGTCGACGTGGAGACGGAGCTCCGGCGACTCGGCGCGCATCTCGTACGTGGTCTCGAACACCGACGGGCCGACGCGACGCCGCACGCGCACCCGGCCGACGAGCGGACCGGAGTCGAGCACGTCGATGTCGACGTCGCCGTCGACGGGCCGGCCAGCGGCGCGGGTCCACGACTCGAGGTCCCACGCGTCGTACTCGACAGGCTGGTCGCGGGCGAGTTCGAGCACCGCTCCGTTCTCACCTTCCGGGATCAGTTCACGAGCGCGGTCGATGTCGATGACCGACGTGAGGAATCCGTCGTCCCCCCACCGGACCGCGAGACGGCGGTTGGTCATCGAGGTGTCGGTGACGACCACCCGGTCGTCGGTCGATCGGGGTTCCAGGTGGGCGAGTCCGAGCGCCGGCACGGCCACGTTCACGGCGAGGGTCCCATCGCTCACCCGTTGCGTCCCGTCCGGCACGTTGTGGTCGCTCGATGTCACCGGGACCCTCACGACCCCGTCGATCGGGGCGTCTGCAGGGTTGACCAACACCGAACCGGCGGGCGCGACGGCGCGCAGAACCCCGGTGATCCGGTCGTTCAGATCGGCCTCGATGCGAGCGAAGGCCTCCTCCGCCTCGGCATGGACCCAGGCGATCGACGAGCCCGGGAGGATGTCGTGGAACTGTTGGGTGAGAACCTCCCGCCACAGGTCGTCGACATCGGCGTCGACTCCTGCGTACGCCGACCACAGCTCGGCCTCCGCCAGCAGGCGTTCGCACCGCCGGTTCCCCAGCTTCGTGTTGATCTGGCTCGTCAACGTCCCACGGTGCATCTCGAAGTAGAGCTCCCCGCGCCACACGGGCACCGGTGCTCCGCCCACCGCCTCGCGCTCCACTGCGCGGAAGAACTCGTCGGCGGTTCCGACCTCGATCTCGTAGCCGGGGTCGATCCGCTCCAAGCGACGGCGGCGTTCGAGCATCTCCGCCGTGGGGCCGCCGCCGCCGTCCCCGTAGCCGAACGGCATCAGCGACTGTGCACTCCACGCATGGTCCTGGAAGCGGCGGACGGAGTGGGCCACCTCGCCGGGCGTGATCTCGGCGTTGTAGGTGTCGACCGGCGGGAAGTGGGTGAGCACCCGGCTGCCGTCGAGGCCCTCCCACCAGAAGGTGTGGTGGGGGAATCGGTTCTGCTTGTTCCACGAGAGCTTCTGGGTGACGAACCGGTGCATCCCACCGGCCGCGAACAGCTGGGGCAGACCAGCCGGATAGCCGAAGACATCGGGGATCCACACCTCGGTGCAGCGCCGCCCGAACTTCTCGTCGAAGTACCGCTGTCCGAACACGATCTGACGGGCCAGGCTCTCTCCCGACGGCAGGTTCATGTCGGCCTCGACCCACATGCCACCCACCGGCACGAACCGCCCACCGTCGACGTGTGTGCGGATGCGCTCGAACAGTTCCGGTTCCCGCTCCTCGATCCACGCGTACTGCTGGGCCTGCGAACACGAGAAGACGTATCCCGGGTCCTCGTCCATCAGGTTCACGGCGGACGAGAAGGTGCGGATGCACTTCCGAACGGTCTCACGCAGCGGCCACAGCCAGGCCGTGTCGATGTGGGCGTGGCCGGTGGCGACGATGCGATGACGGTGAGGCACACCTCCTGCCTCGGCGAGGTGGGGTGTGAGCATCGCCCGTGCCGCCTCCGGCACGTCGACCCGGTCGAGCGAATCGGCGAGTGCCGCGTACAGGCGGGACTTCCGCGGGTCGGCGTCGGCCAGCGAGCGCGCCAGCCCGAGCAGCACGTCGAGGTCATAGGTGAGACGCTCGTAGTGCGGGTCGATCAGCACGAGTTCGGCACGGCGGAACCGGTAGAGCGGCGCGTCACCGGCGGTGTCGGGCGAGCCGAGTGGTGACGGCAGGAACTGCGGGAACACTGGGTTCGATGCCGCCTCGACCCAGACCTCGGTGGGTCCCGGAGCCGACGGCACCTCCGTCGTGATCCGGCGGGGGTGCAGGCCGTGGCGAGGGGTGGTCGTGCCGTCCGCGTCCACGTCGACGACGAGACCTTCACACTGGAAGCCGACCGGGGAACGGTTGAAGCCGAGGTCGATCAGCGCCTCGACGCGGCCGTCGGCCCAGTCGGCAGGGACCTCCCCGGTGAAGTGAAACCAGGTGGTGCCCCACGGTGGGCCCCACCGGTCACCGGCGGCGAAGGGAGCGAGTTCGTGACGGGTCGGCCCGGCCTCGATGGCGAGGGGTCGACGATCACGATGAACCCGCGGGAGCACCCGCTCCCACAACTCACGCTCAACGCGCTGGTCGATCAGTCCACCGTCAACGTGCACTTCCGCAATGGTGTCAGATACCGATGCCAGGTGTGCGCTGCGGGTTGCCGGCAAGCAGAAGCGCACAACTGAAGCGGTGTCCGGAGGCCGCGCGTATGGGGCACGATTTGGGGCTCCGCGATGCGGCCGGAATCATCGCCGCCCCTGCTCAAAGGACCGCCCAGCACGGCGGTCCGTCGAACCCGTTTCCCTCACCGCTGAGTCTCCTGACACCACGGCGTCAGTGGGCGAGATGGACCTCGAAGGCTTCGGGGCCGCGCTTGCCGGGACGGACCCGGAAGGTCACGTGAGCCGCCTGGTCGAGGGTCTTGAAGCCCTCGGTGGCGATGTTGGTGAAGTGGACGAACAGGTCGTCGCCACCGTGCTCGCGGTGGATGAAGCCATAGCCGCGGGCGGCGTTGAAGAACTTCACGACGCCGCGCTCGTGGCCGACCGGGGCGGGTGCAGCGGCAAAGGTGACCGGGGCCGGCTCCTCCACGGGTGTCTCCACACCGGTGAGCTCGTGGATCGACGGGTCGACCAGGTCGAAATCGACCCCGGCCTCGCGGGCGATGGCGCGCACGTCCTTGTGCTGGCTCGGATCCACCAGCGTGACCACCGCGCCGGAGGCGCCGGCGCGAGCGGTGCGGCCGGAGCGGTGAACGTAGGTGGCTCCGTCGGCGGGAGGGTCGTAGTGGACCACGGCGGAGACGCCGTCGACGTGGATGCCGCGGGCGGCGACGTCGGTGGCGATGAGAGCCGCGCACTTGCCGTTCTTGAACCCGTCGAGGGCGCGGTTGCGCTGGCTCTGGCTGCGGCCACCGTGGATGGCCTCGGCGCGCACGCCCTTCTTGCCGAGCTGCTTGGCCAGGCGATCGGCACCGTGGCGGGTGCGGGTGAACACGATCGTCGAACCGAGGGCATCGACGACGTCGGCAGTCATGGCGATCCGCTCGTTGCGGGGCACCTTCCAGAACGCGTGCCGCATCGACGTCATGTCAGGCGCCTTCGGACCCACCTCGTGGCGCACCGGGTCGCGCTGGTAGTCGTCGACCAGCTTGGCGACCGGTCCGTCGAGGGTGGCGGAGAAGAGGAGCACCTGCCGGTTCGGCGAGGTCTGGTCGAGGATCCGCCGGACAGCGGGGAGGAAACCCATGTCCGACATCTGATCGGCCTCGTCGACGACGACGGTCTCGACGTCGGAGAGGTCGATCGCCCCCATCTGGAGGAGATCCTCGAGTCGGCCCGGACAGGCGATGACCAGCTCGGTGCCCTTGACGAGCGCCTGGGTCTGGGTGCCGTATCCGACACCGCCGTACACCGCCACCGTCCAATGACGCTGGGCCTTGGCGTAGGGCGTGAGTTCCTTCATGATCTGTTCCGCCAACTCGCGAGTGGGAGCCAACACCAGCGCGGTGGGGCGCTTCGACTCGGCCGTGCGGAGGTTGGCAACCATCGGCAGGCCGAAGCCGAGCGTCTTGCCGGATCCGGTGGGCGCCCGGCCGGCCACGTCGCGGCCGGCGAGAACATCGGGGATCACGGCGGCCTGGATCGGGAACGCGGTGGTGAACCCGTTGCGATCGAGCTGGCGCACGATGCGTTCGGGCAGACCGAGGTCCGCGAACGGGACGCCGGCGTGGTCGGTGGAGGAGGGCGCGACCGCGGTCGCGTCATCGAGAATGGTCATTGGATTCCTTGTACTTCTGCTCAACAGCGCGACGACCGGAGCAGAGAAACCCGAAGTGCGCTCGCCGGAGGGGGAACTCGGCGACACACCGACACTACCGCCGGATCACCCGGACCGGTCGACGGCCGCGGCGAACCTGCAACAGGTGTCTGACACCGGTCGCGGCAGGTTCGAGCCTTCGATGGTGGGGCATCGGTGCCACGATGTAGACATGGCTGCGCCGCTCGATGGGATTCGCGTGCTCGACCTCACCCGTGTGTTGTCGGGTCCGCACTGCACACGGATGCTGTGTGATCTCGGGGCCGAGGTCATCAAGGTCGAGCCACCCGCCGGCGACCTGACTCGATTCGCCACTCCGCGGCGCAACGGGGTGTCGAGCTATTTCACCCAGCAGAACGCCGGGAAGAAGAACCTCAGCATCGACCTCACCAACGAAGAGGGCGCCGAGATCCTCGCCCAGCTGACGGAGCAGTGCGACGTCCTGATCGAGAACTACCGGCCCGGGGTGATGGAGCGGCTGGGCCTCGGCGCCGAGGCGATGCTCGAACGCAACCCCGGCCTCGTCTACGCCTCGATCAGCGGCTACGGCCAGACCGGCCCGTGGGTGCACCGACGTGCGTATGCCCCAGTGGTCGAGGCCGAGAGCGGCATCATCGAGTCGCAGGGTTCCGCCCGTTCCGGCGTCCTGGCAAAGGACCCGCACAGCCACGCCGACCTGTACACCGCGCTCGAGGCATCGACGGCGATCCTCGCCGCTCTCTATCAACGCTCCGAGACCGGACGCGGGCAGCAGATCGACATCTCGATGGCCGAGACGATGCTCTACGTGAACGAACACCTCCACGACGCCCTGTGGGAGGGCGATCACGATCCACAGTGGATCCGCAGTTTTCGGCCGGGCGACTACGCCGTCCTCGAGGTCGCCAACGGCGAGCAGGTGATCGTGAGCGGGCATCCGGCCGAGCGCGGCACGTTCGACTTCTTCCTCATGGCGATGGATCGGGAGGACCTGGCTGACGACCCGCGATTCGTCGACGTCGCGTCGAGGCTCGAGAACCTCGACGACCTGCAGCAGATCCTCCGCGACTTCGCGCTCACGATGCCCGACGCCGACGCGTTCGAGGAGCAGTTCGCGAAGAACAACCTGGCCGTCGGCCGGGTCCGCAAGCCCGGCGATCTCGCCAACACCGAGTGGGGCGACGACCGCCATGTGGTGGTCGAGGTCGACGACCGCTCGGGCGGCACGATCCGCGTTCCCAACTCGCCGTGGCGCTTCTCCGACGCAGCCGACGTGGGACTCTCGGGGGTGCCCAAGTACCGCGGCGAGGACAATCGTGAAGTGCTCACGCGTCTGCTCGGCTGCGACTCGATGGAACTCGACCGCCTCGAGTCCGAGGGCGTGTTGTCCAGCCGCCTGCCGAAGTAGCACGCGTGCCCGAACCCCTCCGCTTCCCGGTTGCGCCGATGAAGGCAACGCTGAGCACCCTGCCGGAGGACGACGGGTGGGCCTACGAGATCAAATGGGACGGCTACCGCACCCTCGCCCACGTCGACGGGTCGACCTGCCGCTTGCAGAGCACGTCGGGTCGCGACGTGTCCGAGCGGTGGCCCGAACTCGGAACGCTCCCGACAGCAGTGAATGCGGAGTCCGCGATCGTCGACGCCGAACTGGTGGTGCTCGACGACGCAGGCCGTCCGCGCTTCGAGCTGGTGCAACAGAGTGGTGACGGCCGCCGTGAGGCGGTGCTGTACCTGTTCGACGTGCTGGCCGTGAACGGGACCGCCACCATCGGCGTTCCCTACGCCGAACGACGGCGCCTGCTCGGGCAACTGGTGGAGCCGGGTGACAACTGGACGATTCCGGCGCACCGCATCGGCGACGGGGCAGCCCTCCTCGCAGCAACTGTCGAACAGGGGCTCGAGGGTGTCGTCGCCAAGCGTGTCGATTCGCTCTACCGTCCGGGGGCACGGGCGAAGGAGTGGCGGAAGATCAAGAACCGCACCAGGGTGGAGCTACCGATCGGCGGATTCACGCCCGGCGACGGCAACCGCTCGTCCACGTTCGGGGCGCTGCTCGTCGGCAGGCGGGACGGTGACCGCCTGGCCTTTGCCGGCGGTGTCGGCACCGGGTTCTCGCAGGCGGCACTCGAGGACCTGATCGAGAGACTGCGCCCGCTGGCCGTCGAGACCTGCCCGTTCGATCCCGAGCCCCCATCGACCCACCGACGCGGAGCGACATGGGTGCGACCCGAGCTGACCGCAGCGGTCGAGATCGCCGAGTTCACCAACGAGGGATTCGTCCGTCACGCCACGTTCGTCGAACTGGTGGAGGACGACTCGTGAAGATCGACCGCGCCGGCGCGGAGGCACTCGACGCGGCAGACGTGCTGGCGGGTTGGCGCAACGAGTTCCTCATCCGCGATCCGGAGCTGATCTACCTCGACGGCAACTCGCTCGGCATGACGCCTCGGCGAACCGTCGACGCGGTCCGGACCGTGATGGAGGAGCAGTGGGCCGGCGGCCTCATCTCGTCGTGGTGGGACCACGGGTGGCTCGACCTGCCGCTCACGGTCGGCGACGAGTTGGCGCCGGTGATCGGAGCCCGGCCCGGCGAGGTGGCGGTGCACGACTCGACCACCGTGTGCCTGTTCCAGATGATCAACGTGGCGCTCGACCTCGCCCCCGGCCGGCGGGTGATCGCCGTCGACCCGCTCGATTTCCCGACCGACCGGTACGTCGCCGAGGGTGTCGCCCGGTTGCGCGAGGTCGAGGTCGTCGACGACATCACCGACGTGGAGAACGCCGACGTGATCGTGCGTTCACTCGTCGACTACCGGACCGCCGAACTCCACGACCTGCGCGGCGAGACCGAGCGCGCCGAGGCGGCCGGCGCCACCGTCGTGTGGGACCTGTCGCACGCCGCCGGCGTGGTCGAGGTCGACCTGACCGCAGCCGGTGTCGAGTTGGCTGCGGGGTGCACCTACAAGTTCCTCAACGGGGGCCCAGGAGCTCCGGCGTTCACCTACCTTCGACGCGACATCCACGACGACGTGGTCCAGCCCATCTGGGGCTGGTTCGGCCAGACCGACCAATTCGCGATGGACCAGCCGTTCGACCCGAGAGAGGGAATCGGCCGGATCCTCAACGGAACACCGGGAGTCCTCGGGCTGACCGCGGCCCGGGAGGGGATCCGCATCACGGCGGAAGCAGGGATCGATGCGATCGCGCAGAAGGCCCGCGAACTGTCCGCCTTCGGGCGAGCGGTGGCCGAGGAGCTCGAACTCGACGCCTCGGGCGGAGGAGGGGGCCACATCGCGGTCCGCCACCCCGATGCGATCGCACTGCACCGCGCACTCGCCGATCGGAACGTGATCGTCGACACGCGCGACCCCGACATCCTCCGCTTCGGCCTGTCGCCCCTCACCACGAGATTCGCCGACGTCCACCGCGCCCTCACGACCCTCGCCGCGCTGATCTCGTGAACGACGTCCGGGTCCGGCGACATTTGCTGATGAGTCCACTGGGTCGGGCAAGCTGGTGGGCATGAGCGTCGTCAAGATCAATGCCATCCACGTCCCCGAGGGGATGGGTCCGCAGCTGGAGCAGCGTTTCGCCGGGCGGGCGAAGATGGTCGAGCAGTTCGAGGGGTTCGAGGACTTCCAACTGCTGCGCCCGGTGGAGGGCGAGGAGCGCTACTTCGTCTACACCCGCTGGGCCTCCGAAGAGAACTTCCAGGCCTGGCTCGACAGCCGCGAGTTCAGCCAGGGACACGCCCAGGCAGCCGCCGAGGGCGAGGGGGGTGGACATCCCGGTGGACATCCGGGCGGTCACCCTGGTGGCGGCGAGGGCGAGGCCGCACAGCGTCCTCCCGTCTCCTCCGCCGCCGACCTCCTCGCCTTCGAGGTCGTCGAACACGTCGTCAAGAGCTGACCCTCCCCGGGGGACGTGTCGGGGCGGTAGGGTCCGGGCCTTGTGGGCCTGATCGTCCAGAAGTACGGCGGCACCTCGGTGGCCGACCCCGACCGCATCCACGCCGTTGCCGACAACGTCGCCATCACGCGCCGTCGTGGCAACGACGTCATCGTCGTGGTGTCGGCGATGGGCAAGGCCACCGACAACCTCATCTCTCTGGCCGACCGCGTCTCGCGCACCCAGCCGGGCCGCGAGATGGACATGCTGCTCACCACCGGTGAGCGCCAGACCGCCGCCCTCATGACGATGGCGCTGGCCGACCGCGGCATCGAGGCCGTGAGCTACACGGGCAGCCAGGTCGGGATCATCACCGACACCGCGCACCGCAAGGCCAAGATCCTCGAGGTCAAGGGCGACCGGGTCCGCCAGTCGCTCTCGGAGGGCAAGGTGTGTGTCATCGCCGGATTCCAGGGTGTCAGCACTGCCAAGGAGATCACCACGATGGGTCGCGGCGCCTCTGACCTCACGGCGTCGGCACTCGCCCAGGCGATGGACGCAGACGCCTGCGAGATCTACACCGACGTCACCGGCGTGTTCACCGCCGACCCGCGCATCGTCCCCCAGGCCCGCAAGCTGAGCAAGATCCACTTCGACGAGATGCTCGAGATGGCCGGCGCCGGCTCCAAGGTGCTCGCCCTCCGCTCGGTCGAATTCGCCCGCAACCACGACGTCCAACTCCACGTCCGCTCCGCCTTCACCTGGGAGCAGGGCACGTGGGTCAGCAACGAGGAGCCATCGATGGAAGATCCCGTCATCTCCGGTGTCGTCACCGACATGACCGAAGCCAAGGTCACGATCCTCGGAGTGCCCGACCGCCCCGGCATCTCCGCCGCGCTGTTCGAACCGCTCGCCGACGCCAACGTGAACGTCGACATGATCGTGCAGAACACCTCGACCGACGGCACCACCGACATCAGCTTCACGATGCCGATGGCCGACATGGCCGAAGCAGAAGACCTGGTGAAGAAGGTCGCCGACGACATCGGAGCAGCCGGAGTCACCCACGACAACGAGATCGCCAAGGTCTCACTCGTGGGCGCGGGCATGAAGTCCAGCCCGGGTATCGCCGCCAAGATGTTCCGCGTCCTCGCCGACGAGGGCGTCAACATCGAGATGATCTCCACCTCCACCATCCGTGTCTCGGTGGTCACCTCCGCCACCGACATGGAGCGTGCCGCCCGTTCCCTCCACACCGCGTTCGAGCTCGACTCGGGCGCCGATTACTCCGCCCCCCTCCCGGAACGCCGCTGAGTCCAGGCGCCCTCGAACAGGGTTTCCCGGACTCTGCAGGTTCGTTCACGAGCACGGACCTTGGTCACAGATTGACGTGGCACCGAACGAGCGGCCTGTCGCGGTCGTACCCTCGGCAGGGTGACGGCATCAGAGGTTCGGCGGGGCCATCCGGGTGCTCTCCCGGGCGTGGGCGCGGTCCGGCCCGACGGATACGTGTACGAGCGGGCGCCGATGATCGTCTACTGGGAGACCACTCTGGCCTGCGGTCTCTCCTGTGAGCACTGCCGCGCCACGGCGATGCCGGGGCCACAACCGGGCCAGCTCACGACCGAGGAGGGGCTCGACCTGCTCGACCAGGTCTCCGAATTCGGCGACCCGCTCCCCCACATCGTGTTCACCGGTGGCGATCCGCTCCGGCGATCCGACCTCGAATTCTTGGTGCACGCCGCGACCGAGCGCGGGATCGGTGCCTCACTGGCCCCCGCGGTCACGCCCGATCTCACGAAGCAGCGGCTGGCCGACCTGATGGCGGTGGGCATCCAGACGATCTCGCTCAGCCTCGACGGTTCGACCGCCATGCACCACGACGGCCTCCGATGCGTCCCCGGCACGTTCGACATGACGATGGAGGCGTTCGACTGGGCCGCCGAACTCGGACTCCCGGTGCAGGTCAACACCCTCGTGACCCAGCAGACCCTCGCCGATCTTCCGGCCGTCTACGGACTCCTCACGCAGAAGACGCTGTTGCGATGGGCATTGTTCTTCCTGATCTCGGTGGGACGAGGGGAGGCGCTCACCGAGATCAGGTCGTCCGAGGCGGAGCACCTCTTCCACCGGTTGTTCCGCCTCGCCGAGGAGGCGCCGTTCCAGATCAAGACAACCGAGGCGACGCACTACCGGCGGATCGCCGGCACGCTCATGCGGGCCGAGGGGATGTCCGACGAAGAGATCGCCCACAGCGCGGTCGGCCGTGGCTTCGGTATCCGAGACGGCAACGGGATCGTCTTCGTCAGCCACGCGGGCGACGTGTGCCCCTCGGGTTTCCTCCCCCAGCGGCTCGGCAACGTCCGCGAGACGAGTCTCGTCGACCTCTACCGCGACCATCCCACGTTCCGGGCCCTGCGTGACGTGTCGTCGTTCGAGGGCCGCTGCGGGGTCTGCGAGTTCAACGAGGTGTGCGGCGGCAGCCGTGCCAGGGCCTTCGCCCACAGCGGCAACCCTCTGGCATCCGACCCGCTCTGCTCGTATCGCCCCAGCGTGTGACACGTGACTCACGTGACCGGCGTCTCTTGATACCGAACGTCCCATCGTCGACACTCTCCTCCGGGGAGCCGAATGGGGTTTCCCGGCGAGGTCACTGGGGTCGCGGTGCAGGGAGACGGGCTTGTCATCCGCCGACCTCGTGACCGACGCCATTTCGCTCCGGCGATCGGCGACCCGGCCGTACCCGGATCTGGGGTGACATCGTCGCGTCCGGCCGAGCGGGCTGCGTGTCAACGAACGGTGGCGACGACCCAGTAGTGCGCCTTGTTGATCCCCTCGAAGGATCGGATCACGGCCCCCCGGCCAGTGATCTTCGACGTGGGGTTGCGCCAGATCTCCACCTCGGTGAGGAGGGGTGTGAGCGGCCCGATGATCTCGTCGGGTGACAGGCGGTTGGCCTGCCAGCCGAAGCGGGTCAGCCATCGCCGCCGGGCCAACCACGGGCCGACGCGCGGGATGCCGAACGAGCCTCGGGCCAGCGACCCGAGCGGGAGCACCACCACATCCTTGCCGCTGCGGGCCCGGAAGTTCAGTGCGATCTTGCCGCCGGGACGGGTGACCCGGACCGCCTGCGCCGTGAGTTCGAGGGCATCGTCGGCCTCGCAGTGCTGCAGCGTGATGTAGCTGAACGCGAGGTCGGTCGAGTTCGGCGGGAGGTCGAGCGTCCGCCCGTCGACGACATGTGAGGTCGTGAGGCGGCTGGGTTCGCCCAGATTGGCCACCGTTTCGTGGCAACGTTCGAGGAATCCGGCGTCGAGGTCGCACGCCACGACCGAGCCGAACTCCCTGGTGAACGCACACGTCATCCGGCCGATCCCGCACCCGATCTCGACCATCGACTTGTCGACGTTGTCGTCGGAGCGGAGTCCGAACACGGTGAGGTAGGCCGGCACCTCCTCGTCTCCGGTCGCCACGAACTCCTCGAGGGTGAGATCGCCGCCGGTCTCGTTGTTGAACACCCAGCCGGTGGCCCGAACCACGTCGTCGCCGCTGAGCTGGCGTTCCGTGACCTCGCCGGCCGACTTCCACGGCAGGAGTTGAGGACGACGACGCATGTCCGGATTCTGCCAGAGGATCACACCTCCCCGGCAAGAACGGCTGCAATCACGACGCGGTGGACGGGGTCGAAACCCTCGGCCGAGGCACGGGCGCGGGCCGTTAGGCTTTTCGCCCATGTCCGAGCCGCAGAACGAAGGCCTCCGCGTCGGCGTCGTCGGCGCAACCGGCCAGGTCGGTGGCGTCATGCGCCGCCTGCTCGCCGAGCGCAACTTCCCCGTCGCCGAGATCCGCTACTTCGCCTCCTCCCGCTCCGCCGGTTCCACCCTCCCGTGGGGTGGCATCGAGGTCACCGTGGAAGACGCCGAGACCGCCGACCCGTCCGGTCTCGACATCGCCCTCTTCTCTGCCGGAGCCACCTCCTCGCGCGCCTACGCCGAGAAGTTCGCCGCGGCCGGAGCCACCGTCATCGACAACAGTTCGGCGTGGCGGATGGACCCCGACGTGCCACTGATCGTCGCCGAGGTCAATGGTGAACTGGCCCACGACCTCCCGAAGGGGATCATCGCCAACCCGAACTGCACCACCATGGCGGCGATGCCGGTGCTGCAGCCCCTCCACGCCGAGGCCGGCCTGACCCGGCTGATCGCCTCCACCTATCAGGCGGTGTCCGGCGCCGGCCTCGTGGGCGTCGACGAACTCGACAAGCAGACCCACGAAACCGTCGACCGGGCGTCCGAGCTCACGCACGACGGCCACGCGGTGGCGTTCCCCGAGCCGGAGAAGTTCGTCCGGCCGATCGCCTTCAACGTCCTCCCGATGGCCGGAGCGATCGTCGACGACGGCGAATTCGAGACCGACGAGGAGAAGAAGCTCCGCAACGAGAGCCGCAAGATCCTCGACATCCCCGAGCTGCTCGTGTCGGGAACCTGCGTGCGCGTCCCGGTGTACACGGGCCACTCGCTCTCGCTGAACGCCGAGTTCGCCTCGCCCCTCTCCGTCGAGCGGGCCTACGAACTCCTCGAGGCCGCTCCGGGCGTGGAGGTCTCCGAGATCCCCACCCCGCTCCAGGCCGCCGGGCAGGACCCGAGCTACGTCGGCCGCATCCGTCAGGACCCCGGCGTCCCCGACGGCCGCGGCCTCGCCCTCTTCGTCAGCAACGACAACCTCCGCAAGGGCGCCGCCCTCAACACCATCCAGATCGCCGAGTTGTTCCTGGCATAGTCCGTCGCGCGGTCGGGCGTACGACCTTCCTGTCGCACGCGGTCCCGGGGACTTCCGACATTCCGGGTACACATTCCGTCGGTTCGCGACGTTGCCATGCGCACCCAGAACGGTTGACCCAGAGGCGGCCTGGCGTTCTGGACCACAGCCGCACGGTCAACAGGTGCAGGGGATGGCGTCACACTTGGGGCAGCCGTCGGCGAAGCGTTGGATCGCCTCGGTGAGGTCGACTCCCTGCTGATTGGCGAGGGTCGCCACCCACGCAACGACGTCACCGAACTCGTGCACCTTGTCGTCGTGGCTGCCCTTGCGTACCGCCTGGGCCAGCTCGCCGATCTCCTCGGCCAGCCAGGCCACGGTCGCCGACACACCCCGCTCGCGGTCCCGTTCGCCGTAGGTTCGCTCGATCACGTCCTGCAGTTCGGCGAACGTCGTCATCGTCATGGCGACGACCGTACCCCTGTCACATTTCACTCGGCTGCGTCGTCGAATAGGTATGGCCGGTTGGCTCCCAAGATCCGAACCGCAGGCGCCCGCCCCGGCCATCGGATGGCGGCGCTCTGTGCAAGTCGCCTGTCCGTCCCACGGGTTTCGGCGGCCGGCATGCACGGGACCAGACGGAGACCTCAGCCGAGAGTGACCGATCTCCGATTCGGCTCGAACGCAGCTTCGCTGCTGAGCATCATGCGTGGGTCGTCGCCGAGCATCCTGTCGCTTGTGCCGGAACCTCTCCTCTACGGTGGTCGGGGACGGCTCGACAGCGATCAAAGAGTTCGTCGAGGCCGGCCTCCGCGAGATCGCGACCGATCGCCACGACGTGGCTGGTCGCCGGGTCGCCGCCGGGAACGGGGGTGAGCTCCGTCCGCCGTCCGACGACCTGTAGTGCGTACGACCGATCCGGATCGTCCACGAGGCGGACGATCCCTTTGCACCGATACACCGAGCCGGGCAGTTCGCGCCGGACCATCTGCTCGAGTCGCTCCCGGTCGAACAGTTCCTCGGTCGAGTGGCTCCACCGCTCGAACGCTGCGCCGTCGTCGCCGTGCCGCGCTCCCTCGGCGATGCTGGATGCGGTCTCGACGCGGCTCGGGTCGAACCTGCCTGCGCCGAGGAGCACGTCGAGCGGCGCCTCGCCTCGGACGGTTTCGACCACACTGATGCGTTCGAGGTGCGCGCCGATCCACTCCCGGACGACCTCCACGTGCTGAGGTGTGACCAGATCCGTCTTGTTCAGCAACACCAGGTCGGCGAACGCGATCTGGCGGAGCTTGAGGCCGGTGAGGTAGTCGTCGTCTGCATCCCGAAACACGGCCTCGGCGTCGACGACGCACGTGATGCTGTCGAGCACGAGCAGATCCCGGTACTTCCAGTCCAGGAACGTCATCACGATCCCGCCCGGGTCAGCGACGCCACTCGCCTCGAGGATCACGTAGTCGACGGTCTCGACGCGTTGCAGCAACTCCTCGAGGGACGCGACGAGGTCGTCCCGGACCTCACAACAGACGCACCCGTTGACGAGGCTGATCGTGTTCTCCTCCACACTCTCGACAAGTGCCGCATCGATGTTGATGGCACCGAAGTCGTTGACGAGCACACCGACGCGGAGACCGTGATCCCCCGACAGGATGCGGTTGAGCAGGGTCGTCTTGCCGGCGCCGAGGAATCCGGTCAGCAGCGTGACCGGAACCTTGCCGCAGGTGGGTGCGTCGACCGCCTCGAAGCGAGGGGCGGGAACCAGCAGCGCCGACGTGTCCACGTCGGTCACGGCCGGACCCAGTCGGGATCGACCTCGATGCCCCGTGCGGCCAGCATTTCACGTGGATTCATCTTCACGCCAGGCCATGTCTGGACCATTGCACGAGCGACGTTCGGCGGGTAGTAGTCCTGCGGGTCGATCTCGAGGTCACGCAGGAACTGCTCCTGCTGATTCTCCCGCGGGTTCCGGGGCACGGGCATCTCGATCTCGTCCGGCAGTCCTTGACCCGAGGGGACCATCCACCTCGGATCCATCGATGCGATCGCCGCGCCGTCGTTGACGACGGCCTGGCGAGCCCAGATGGCGTCCTTCGTCACGTTGATCACATTGCGGTCCAGGCCGAACATGAACAGCCCCTCCCAGTGGGCGCGCACCTGGGCCACGGACTCGGCCATCAGCGGGTCGTCGGTCCACTCGAAGTGGCAGATCGCCGCCATCCGGGGCTGCGCCTGCTGGAACAGGTAGCCGGCTGCGTAGTAGGAGGTGTGGTAGATGTCGATCATGTAGTTCCAGAGGTCCTCGGGAACCCCCTGCTTGATCGACGTGAGCAAGGGTGTGTCGATGGTGCCCTCGGAGACGAACACGTCGGCTCCGGCGCCGTACTCGGCGGAGAGCTGGTCGGGCCGCCCGTCACCGGTCCACACGAACGACAGCCCGGCCTCCTCCCAGTCGAGCCGGTAGGCGGAGGCCCCGTCCTTCACGTGGGAGCGCGGCCAGTGGCGGACGGTGACGCCGTCCTCCTGGAAGCAGATGCCGTTCCGTTCCCGCCAGTCGAACTCGTGGGCGATCACCTCCATGCCGTCACCGATCGGGCACGAGTTGAAGTTCTCCTCGTGCCAGCGGTTCATCTTCCGCATGTTGGAGATCATCTCGGTGAGGCCGAGCTCGGGTGTCGCGCCCGATGGACCGTAGACGTGGAGCGGGGTGAAGCCGCCCGCGAACGCGCGGAAGGGGTAGAAGTACGGCAGGTCCGCGTAGTGGTCGCTGTGCAGGTGGCTGAGGAAGATGTTGTCGATTCGCGACGGGTGCACCTGGAGCGCCAGCGCGTTGCCGATGCTCCCGTTGCCGAGGTCGAAGAAGAACCGCTTCGGGTCGTTGGTGCCGTTCCCCAGCTCCACCATGATCGAAGTGCCCTTCTGCAGTTCGTTCGGCGGCCATGGTGCGCTGCCGAGGAATGACACCCGCATCTCGTTCTGCGGCAGGATCTCCGTGCCGGGCAGGTACATGTTGCGATTCGTGATCGAGTCCCACGGGCGGTAGTAGTCCGGCAGGCTGGCGCCACCGCCCGGTCGTCCTCCGTACGGGTTGGTCATGTTGCTCAGGGACATTCGAGGGCCTTTCGGGCTCGTGGACGGCGGTGAGTACTGCCGCACGGTGGGGCCGTGCCGCATACTCAACGTGCCTGACGTCGGCGATCGCACGCCTCACCTCTCGTGGGGTGATCTGTCGAATCACCCCACCGGTCAGGCCGTGGTCGGCTCGCGCTGCCACACGTCCACCTGACGGTTCGGCATTTCGATGCCGGCTCGGTCCAGTGCTTCCTTGAGCCGGCGCCGGAGATGGCGCTCGTAACTGCGCCGCTTCGACGCCTCCACCCACGTGACCACGCGGATCATGACCGCGTCGTCACCCAGCTCGTGCACGCCCTGAACCGTCGCATCACCGTCGACACGGTCGCGCCACTCCGGCTCGGCGGCTGCAGTCTCGGCCGCGCCGGAGAGCACGGACATCGCATCGTCGAGATCCACGTCGTACGAGACCCCGATCACGATCGTCGCTCGCGCGTGCGTCTGGTTCTCGTTCGACACCCATGAGATCTCGCTGTTCGGGATGTGCCAGATGCTTCCCTGCGGATCCCGGACCACCGTCGTGCGCAACGTCACCCGCTCCACGTAGCCGTTGACGAACCCAACGTCGATTCGGTCCCCGACGCCGAACTGGTCCTCGGCGAGCATGAACGTTCCGCGCAGCAGATCCTCCACGACCGACTGGGCACCGAACCCGATCGCCAGGCTCAACACCCCCGCCGATGCGATCACCGCGACGACGCCGATGCCGACCGCCTCGAGGATCATGATCGTCGCCGCCCCGAACACCGACGCCGTCGTCAGGCTCCGGAGGAGTGATCCGATCGTGGCCGCCCGCTCCGTTGCCCGCTCGACCGTGCGCTCGTCGACGATCGCCTCGCCGTGCTCGACCGTGACCCGGCCCAACCGCCTGGTCAGTCTGCTGATCGCACGTCGGACGAGCCAGTTGGCGATCAGGGCCAGGACGACGATCACGACGATCTTGATCGGCACCTTCAGGATGAAGCTCGTCACCTCGGCGACGAGTTCGTTGTCGGTCAGCTCGTAGAGCACCTCGCACAACTGACCCGATTCGGAACAGGTGACGTCGACCGTCGTCTCCTCCGCCGGGGAGCGGGCGACGGAGGCGGGCGGGACGGTCGACAGCGGTTGGGGGTGCATCGAGACCTCCGAGTTCGGCGCGGCAGTGAGCGTGTCCGTTTCTACGGCTGCGTGGCGGCCACGTCATCGTCCCGGGTGGGGTGAACATCGCAATCACCCCGGCAGGGGTGATTGCCGGTGCCCGTCGGCGGGTCACGCTGGCATCCGATCGAACGAGGAGCCTGGAGTGAGCGCCGACTGCTACGAGATTCGTGTCCGACATCGCCTCGGGCCGGAGATGTGTCAACTGCTCGCGGACCTCACGCCGGAGTCCTGCGACGACGCGACGGTGCTGCGGACGGCCGGGTCGGACCAGCCGTCGTTGCACGGAGCGCTCGACCGGCTCAGCGATCTCGGGATCGAGATCTTGAGCGTCGAGCGCGTGCAGCGCTGAGACGGACCCGCCTCACCGCCACGCGAGCGGCTCCGGCAGCCGGTTACGCTCTGCACGTGGAGCGGCTCACGGAGGGGTCCCCTGGTGTGGCGCACCTCGTCGAGTCGTACCTGACGGCACCCACGATCGCTCCGTCCACGGTCGTGCGAACGCGCCTGATGCGGCGCCTGGTCGAATCCGAGCTGGCGCCGGTGACGTTGGTGACCGGTGAGCCGGCGGCCGGCAAGACCTCGCTGCTCGTGCACCTCCGCGAGTCGGCGATCCACGGACGAGAGGTCGCCTGGCTGACGGTGCCGCCTCGAATCGTGGAGGACACCACCTTCTGGGAGTACCTGCTCGTCTCCATGGCGGGCTTCGAGATGCGGGTCGACGACCTGCGAGCCGCACTTCTCGACAGCGAGCCCCCCGGAGAACCCTGGCTCGCGACGCTCGCCAACCGGCTCGGTCGCCTGCGCGGTCGACCCGTCGTCGTGATCGACGACCTGCACGAGGTCGAGTCCGCCGACGTGCTGCAGGCGCTCGAGCGGCTGGTCGAGATGGCTCCCGCCGGTGTGTCGTTCGTGATTGCGACCCGTCGGCGCCCTCCGTGGTCGCTCGCGAGTTGGCGCCTGTCGGGTCGCATGGTGGAGATCTCCTCGGACGACCTTCGCGTCACCGCTGACGAGGCCCGCCAACTCCTCGTCGCGCGGGGAGTCGAACTGGGCGACGCCGACGTCGAGGTACTGCTGCAACGGACCGAAGGCTGGCTGGGCGGCATCCAACTCGCGCTCCTGTCGCTCGCCTCGTCGCCCGACCCTGTCGAGTTCCTCACCCGATTCGCCGCCGACGACGAGATCCTGACCACCTACCTGCTGCGCGACGTGCTCGCAGGCCAACCCGAGGCGGTCAGGGACTTCCTCCTGGAGACGTCGATCCTGGAGGTCGCGAGCGCAGAGATCTGCGACGCGATCCGTGACCGCTCCGACAGCGCCGAGCTCCTCGAGCGGTGCCGCGCCTCGAACCTCTTCCTCTCGCGGACGGGAACGGGCCGTCGCGCGTACCGCTTGCACGGCCTGATCCGAGAACTCCTCCACACTCGTCTGAACTTCGACGCACCCGACCGCCACGAGGATCTTCACGGTCGCGCCAGCGAGTACTTCGAGGCCGTCGGCGATCTCGAACAGGCGCTGAACCATGCGGCGGCCGCCGAGGATCACGGCCGTGTGACACAGATGGTCATCGCGCATGCGCCGCAGTTGGCGCACCGCGGGAGATTCGACGAACTCCGGCGGATGGCCACCATGGCGCGAGCGGCCGGTTCGCAGGAGACCTCCGACAGCCTGCTCGCAGTCGCGGCCGCATGGTGCTTCGCCGGTGAGGCCGACCAGTCGCTCCGGCTGCTGGACGAGATCGACGACCGGGCCACTGAGCCGGGGGATCTCAGCAGCCAGCTCCGAGCCGCAGATCACTTGGTTCGTGGCGACGTCCACCTGCTCGCTGCGATCGGCCGCTCGCTGACCGCAGCGGCGCGGGACCGCGGGCCAGGCGAGTTCGGCGCGGCGGGCTACGGACTGTTCGTCGGTGGCATCAGCACCTTGTTCGAAGGCGACGCGACCCAGGCGCTCGCAATGCTCGAGGAAGCCGATCACCTCGAGCATCGTCCGGCACCGCCGGCATACATCGCAATCAGGTCCTGGGCGGCGTACGCCGCGACGCAATTGGGCGCGCTGGCCACAGCCGAGCGACTGGTGGACGACGCACTCGAGCGTCGGGAGGAACTCTCCAGCGGCGACACCGCAGCGGTCGCCACGGCGTACCTGGCGTCCGCCGACCTGGCGTGGGAGCGCAATCGGCTCGACGAAGCGGCGGAGCTCTACCACCGTGCCCGTCGGTCCGTGTCACCGATGCCGTGGCAGGCGATCCTGGTCGAGTGCTCCCGAAGTCGGCTGTCGGTGAGCCGCGGTGAGCCCGCACAGGCACTCGAGGACCTCTCCGAGGTCGGCAAGCTCTATCTGAGCGGGTCCGGCAGCGCACTGCTGACCGAACGCGTCGCGGCCAGCGCATTCGACGCCTGCGTGCGGATGGGCGATGTCGAGGCAGCATTGGCATGGGAGCACACACATGCCGGAACGCGCACAGGCGCGCTGCCCTGGGCGGGGCGGATCAGGCTCGCGCTCCTCCTCGCGGACTGCGACGACGACCTCCTCGATCGGGCCCTCGCCGGTGAGGAACGGCTCCCGGAGGCCATCGACACACTGCTGGCAGCAGCCACTGCGCTGCAATGCGCAGGTGAGCGCGACAGGGCGCGTTCGGCCGTGGCACGTGCGCTCGCGCTCGCCGGCCCCGAACGCATGATCCGACGGTTCGTCGACGCCGGGCCCGGCGTTGCGGCGATCGTCCGCGACCTCACGGAGGATCCCCGACAGGCCGATGACGAGGAGTTCTCGCGGTTCTTCGCGTCCGAGATCCTCGATGCGGGCGAGTCCACCGAGCGTCGCCGCAGCGATCCCGCGCCGGTCATCGACGAGCTCGTGGTCCAACTGAGTGCCCGCGAACTCGACGTCCTCGATCTGCTCGCCAAGGGCCTGAGCTACACCGACATGGGCACCGAGCTGTTCGTCTCGCGCAACACGATCAAGTCACACGTGCAGCACGTGTACACGAAGCTCGGGGTGGCGAGTCGGGCCCGCGCGGTCGAACTCGGTCGCAGCCTGGGCCTGATCTGACCGCACGGCCGAAGGAGCCGCCCTCGGTGCGCGTGGGGTGATTCAGGGCGATCCCCCCACCGAGGGCCATTCGTGGCGTGGCCTCCCCGCCCTGGAACGAAGGCAACCGACACCCGCCGCCTGCCGTGCGCGCACAAAGGACGACCCGAGCCGCTCTTCGATCTCTTCTGGACCGATCTCTGGATCTCGCTCCGGATGCTCTGGGTCTTCCTCGTCATCTCGATCTTGGTGGACATCTTCCGGAGCAAGGATCTGAGTGGCTGGGCGACGGCGGCGCGGGTCTTCTTCGTCATCCTCGTCCCGCTCGTCGGCGTGCTCGTCATCTGATCGCACGGGGTGATTCGATGCACCGGCGGGCGGCCACAGTCTGTCGGTGCTATCAACAGTTGTGAACCGCTCGGAGACGCTCCAGCCGACCGCTCGCCTGCCGCCGCGAGTAAAGGCACGACGGCGCTCGCCGTACAGCGCGGAGGGACCCGAAGTCGAGCTGTGAGCCGCCCCAGCCGGATCAGTTCCACCCGGCGAGTCGTCAACCTCGGCGTTCGACCCGCTGCGGGTGCCGGTTTGTACCAGATCGTCATCAAGGCCTGTACCAAAACAGCATCATCAACTGTTCCAGAACAGGAATTGCCTGTTCATGGCGCTACGGTGTCGAGATGGCGAAACCGGCTCGCAGCGCAAGCTACCGGCCCCGGCTCGTCGACGGCAGGCTGCGCGAGTTGCTGAAAGCCGTCCCGGCAGTCGCCATCATCGGTCCACGCGCCGCCGGCAAGACGACCACGGCGCGCCAGCACGCTGCGAGCGAGGTCCGGCTCGATCAGCCCCTCCGAGCGGAGGCGTTTCGAGCCGACCCTGACGCCGCCCTGTCGGGCCGCGCCGAACCCGTCCTCCTCGACGAATGGCACGAGGTCCCCGCTGTCCTCGGCGCTGTCAAACGAGCCATCGACGACGACCCACGGCCAGGGCGGTTCATCCTGACGGGCAGTGTCCGCGCCGAACTCGAACAGGACGCCTGGCCCGGCACCGGACGTCTGGTGCGTATCCAGATGTACGGCTTCACCCAGCGAGAATTGCGCGCCGACGGCCCGCGTCCGGAGCGCCCCGGCTTCCTCGACCGGCTCGCTCGATCGGATCCGGCTGACTTCGCACGGCCGACGGTGATTCCCGACCTGCGTGGCTACATCGAGCTGGCCGTGCGCGGCGGGCTCCCGCTCGTTGCCCTGTCGGCAAGTTCGGCGGCTCCGGCGCTCCTCGACGACTACGTCGATCAGTTGCTCACTCGCGACGTGTCCACCACGATCCGCGACCGCGACACGGTGCGTTTGGCGCGCTACTTCGACGTCCTGGCGGCGAGCTCGGCGGGAATTCCCGAGCACAAGACCCTCTACGACGCCGCGGCGATCGACCGGCGAACAGCGCTCGCGTACGACACACTGCTGGAATCGCTGTTCATCGTCGAGTCGGTGCCGGCGTGGTCCGACAACCGCCTCCAGACCTTGACGCACACCCCGAAGCGGTACGTCGTGGACAGCTCGTTGATGGCCGCTGCGCTCTCCGCAACGACCGAGACGATCATCGACGACGGTGACCTGCTCGGCCGGACACTCGACACCTTCGTCACGGCACAGCTGCGCAGTGAACTCGCCGTCAGCGGCACACGGGCGCGTCGATCCCACCTGCGCACCAAGGGCGGCCGAGAGGAAGTCGACATCGTGATCGAACTGCCGGGGCGACGGGTGTTCGCGTTCGAGGTCAAAGCAGGCGGTGCAATCGGGACCAACGACGCCAAGCATCTCTTCTGGCTGCGCGACCGCCTGGGCGAACGATTCGTCGGCGGGGCAGTCCTGCACACCGGTCCCGACCCGTACCAGCTCGGCGAGCGAGTGATGGCGCTCCCGCTCTGGGCACTGTGGGCCGACTGACCCTGCGGCCAGCCGCTGCCGCGCTCGTCCCACGCCGTTCCGAAGTCAGATCTCCTCGATCAACGACCCGAGGACCGACACATGGGACGTGACCACGCCGTCGGTGCGGTGGCGGTAGCGCTCGACCACCATCTCCAGGTCCTCGTGGCCGAGCAGGTCGGCGAGCTCGCGGAGGGGGACGTCGGCGTCGACCATCGGTGACGCGACCGTGTGGCGGATCTCGTACAGCGAGAGCGTCGGCACGCCGGCGTGAGCGCAGATCTTCTTGAAGTCGCGGCGCGCATGCGACGGGTCGATCGGTGTGCCGACCTCCGAGGTGAACACGAGATCGACCCAACGGGGGTCGGCCGTCCACTGATCCCCGCGGGCGAGTCGAGCCTCGGCTTGGTGTTTGCGATGCCGGCGCAGGGTTGCCAGCAGCACGTCGGTCATCTCGACGTCGCGACGGTTTCCCGTCTTGGTCGGCCCGATGCTGAGCGGGCGCCCACCATCGGCGCGCTTGATCGCACGGTCGATCGTGATCGTCCGGTTGTCGAGGTCGACCTGCGACCACCGCAGCGCATCGATCTCACCCGGCCGCGCCCCCACACTC
>CBFCWZ010000002.1:0-33320 GCA_965601935.1 uncultured Ilumatobacteraceae bacterium | reverse complement strand
CGTCACCACCGCCTCGTCGTCGTTTCCGTCATCTCCCCCGCACGCCGCCACGGCCACGGCCATGACGACTGCGAGTCCGCCGACTCGTCTCCGCACATCTACACAGTGGGCGATGAGAACCCGAAAAGGGAAATCCACCGTGCCAATCTTGTGCCCATGCGCTGGCTGGAGATGAACGAGGAACTGGTCGAATACGTCCGGGCGCAGATCAATCCCGGACCCGATCCGGTGGCCGAACGGCTCGCCGAGACCACCCGCGAGCGGTTCGGGGCCCTTGCCGGGATGAACATCGGCGAAGACCAGGGGCGGTTCCTCGAGATGCTCGTGGCCCTCATGGACGCCCGCGCCGTCGTCGAGGTCGGAACGTTCACCGGAATGTCCGCCCTCTGGCTCGCCCGCGGCCTCCCTGACGGCGGCCGGCTGACCTGTTTCGACATCAGCGACGAGTTCCTCCCCGCGGCCAACGTCGCCTGGGAGGCGGCCGGTGTTGCCGACCGGATCGACGTGCGTATCGGCCCTGCCGCCGAGACACTGGCCGAACTGCCGGACCGGCCCCACATCGACCTGGCCTTCATCGATGCGGACAAGACCGGCTACCGCACCTATCTCGACCTGCTCCTCCCCCGCGTCAACGACCGTGGCGTCGTGCTCGTCGACAACGTCATCTGGGGCGGGAGCGTCGTGCGGGACGACGACCAGTCCGACGACACGGTCGCCATCCGTGACTTCAACCGCCACGTCACCGAGCGCGCCGACTGCACGTCCGTCATGCTCGCGATCGGCGACGGTGTCACGATGATCCGACCGAAGAGGCGACCGACAACATGACCCAACCGGACATCGGCGACAGCTTCGAACTCGGGGGCTGGAGGTCCGGCACCACCATCCGCTACGGGTCGCTGCTGCTGCTCCTCGTCCTGAGTTTCCTGTTCTCGGGGTTCAAGACCGACATCGCCGACGGCATCGTCTGGGTCCTCAACGTCCTGATCGTGCTCAGCGCCTACCGGCTGACCTCGATCACGAACACCCCCGTCAAGATGGGGGTGTTCGTCGCCTTCGCAGTGGGTGCACTCGTTCTGCTCGTGGTGACCGACGCCGTCGATTCGGGCCGCGGGTGGGGATACCTCGCCCAGTTCGGGCTCCTCATTCTGATCGCACTCGGCCTGGTCGGATCGATCCTGCGGCGGCCGCAGGTCGACGCGCAGACACTCGTCGGTGCCGCCGCGGTGTACGTCCTCCTCGGATTGGCGTTCTCGTGGCTGTACCTCGCGATCGACGTGTGGGACGACAGCCAGATCAGCCTCGACCCTGCGAACACCGCCGAGTACCCCGAGTTCAGTTTCGTCGTGCTGACCACGATCGGGTTCGGCAACCAGCTCCCCACCGCCAGCCTCGCCGCCAGGCTCGTCGTGATCGAGGCTCTCATCGCTCAACTCTTCCTGGCCACGTTCGTGGCCCGGATGGTGGCAATGTACGGCACCCGTCGGGCGCCGGAAGTCGACGAGACGAACCGCGACGCGCGCTGACGTCAGCGCTTCCGGCGGCGCGGGATCCCGTCCCGCTGGCGTGCCGACTTCAGTGCTACCGCACCGACGCGGGCGAACCGGGTGTCGCCGAACGGGGTGCCACCGATCTGGTTCAGCACCATCGCCACCGCCAGCCCGGTCTCGGGGTCGCCCCACGCCCCGGAACCGCCGAAGCCGAAGTGGCCGAAGCCCTCGGGTGGCGCACCCGCGGTGGTGGCCGCGAGGTGGTAGCCGAGGCGCCAACGCATCGGGAACATCACCACGGCGTCGCGCTGCGTGCTCTGCACGACCGTGGCGCGTTCCATCGTGTCGGCGGAGATCAAGGGCTCGCCGTCGAAGTCGCCCGGCGTCGCCAGCGCGGCATACATCCGCGCCAGGCTGCGCGCCGTGAACACACCGTTGGCGGCCGGAATCTGGGCCTCGTAGATCTCGTCGGTGTTCACGTAGTCGTTGAACCCGTCGACGACCAGCGCGTCGACGAAGGGACGGAAACGATCCCGCTTCTCCATCCACGTCGTCATCTTGTCCAACCGCTCCTGCGAACTGGGATCGAAGATGAGGTCGGCGACATCGTCGCGCACCTCCGGTGGAGCCCCGATGTGGAGGCCGTCCAGCCCGAGCGGCTCGGCCACCTCGCGGCGCACGGCGTCGCGCACGCTCAGCCCGGTGACGCGCCGGATCACCTCGCCCACCAGCCAGCCGAAGGTGAGGGCGTGGTAGCCCGGGCGTGTCCCCGGCTCCCACACCGGTGCCGCCGCGGCCAGCTTGGCGGCCATGTGGTCCCAGTCGAGGATCTCGGAGGCGTCGTCGACCAGCGGCTTGATGGGGTGCAGACCCGCGCGGTGGGTCAGCAGATGTCGGACGGTGATGTTCTCCTTGCCGGCCTGGGCGAACTCGGGCCAGTACGTGGCCACCGGCTCGTTGTACTCGACCTCGCCGCGATCGGCGAGACGGTGGAGGGTCGTGGCCACCACCCCCTTCGTGGTGGAGAAGCTCATCGACATCGTGTCGCGTTCCCATGGCCGGCCTGCTTGGTCGCGCGTGCCGCCCCACACGTCGACGACCTTCTCGCCGTGGTGGTACACCACGACCGCGATGCCACCTGTCGTGGACTTCTTGCCGAGCATCGTCCGCACGCGCTCGGACACGGAACCGAAGTCGGGGTGTACGTAGCCGTCCATCAGGCCGACGTTACGGCCTCGCCCGCGACACCTCCCAAGGGGTCGTCAGGCTTCCTGGTGCAGCCGGATCAGCACCTGCTGGGCGATCGTGGCCACATGGGTGCCGTCGGCGGCGAGGACGTCGCCGGTCACCAATCCACGCGACCCGGACAGACCGTGGGTCGTGCAGTCGTACCAGTGCCATTCGCGGGCATCGGTTGGCCGGTGGAACCACACGGCATGATCGAGGCTGGCGCCCTGAAACCTTCCCCGGTCACTGAGATCCGCGGTGGCGTGTGGGTGCAGGGCACGCGCCGGCCGCGACGGCGCCGAGTCGGAGGCGAACGCGAGGGCGCAGGCCTGTACGACCGGATCATCGGGAAGGTCGTCGGTGAGGCGGATCCAGTAGCCGAGGCCGCCGTCGTGCTGGACGGCCCTGCGTTCCAGCACCGAGCCCCACGACCAGTCGAGCGCTCCCGGCTCGTCCGGACCGGCAACGTCACCAGGGATCGTCGCCACCTGCACGTCGGCCTCGTCCTCGGCCACCTGGAACGACACCGAGAGGTTCAGGATCGCCCCGGCCGACTGGCGGGCCACCACCTGGCGGGTCGAGAAGGAACGGCCGTCACGCAGCCGCTCGACTTCGAATCGCACCGGCTCACCGATGGTGCCCGGCCGGATGAAGTAGGAGTGCAGCGAGTGGGCGGCACGGGACGGGTCGACCGTCGCCGCCGCGGCCCGGAGCGCCTGAGCGACGACCTGTCCGCCGAACAGACGGCCGCCCCACGGGTACCGGGCAACGGGAGCCACGAACGTGTCGGGTCCGTGCGGCTCGAGAGTGAGCAGTTCGACGAGGCCGATCACGCCGATCTTCGGCGCGCGCTGGTCGCCCACAGGTCAGACGTTCTTCGGAAGTTCTGCGAACGACATCGTGCGGTCGTTGTTGGGCTCCTTCGGCAGGCCGAGGACACGTTCGCCGATGATGTTCTTCTGCACCTGGTCGGTGCCGCCGTAGATCGGGGGCGCCTGGGCGAACATCGCCAGCTCCGTGATCGCGCCGAGGAACGGGTTCCCGGTCGCCTCGTCGAGTGCCGCCCGGTCCTCCTGGTTGTAGGCGTGGAGCATGCCGGACGGGCCGACGATCTTCAGGCCGAGGTCGCGCTGGAGACGCATCATGTCGCTCATCGACAGTTTCGAGATGTTCGGCATGCCGGGGATGTCGCGTCCGGCCAGCCGCTCGGCCTTCACACGGAGGCCGTTGATCCGCCCGATCTCGGCCATCGTGTGCAGGCGCATGAGGTCCTGTCGGACGGTCGGGTCGTCGGCCGCACCGTTGGCCACGGCGAGATCCCGCAAGCCCTTGACCATGCCCCCGAAGTTGCTGCCGCTCTGGCGGCGTCGGCCGACGAAGTCGCCCGCTCGCTTCTGGAGGTCGCCGACGACCGTGCCGGGAGTCGCGGAGCTCGCTGCGGTGTTCCCACCGCCCGACCCGAGGCTGGCCCGCTCGAACATGAGCGTGGAGTTGGCGACCGCCCAGCCGTTGTTCTTGCCACCGATCATCGCGTCGTCGCGAGCGACCGCGTTGTCGAGGAAGACCTCGTTGAAGAGGGCGCGCCCCGTCATCTCCTTGAGGGGACGGACATCCATCCCCTTCTGGTGCATGTCGATGGCGAAGTAGGTGATGCCCTGGTGCTTCGGCACGTCGGAGTCGGTGCGGGCGATGAGCATCCCGAGGTCGGCCACGTGGCCGCCCGACGTCCAGACCTTCTGCCCGTTGACGATCCATTCTTCGCCGTCCTGTTCGGCCTTGCACTGGAGGCCGGCGAGGTCGGAGCCGGCTGCAGGCTCTGAGAACAGCTGGCACCAGGCCCGCTGACCGGTGACGATGGGCTTGACGTACTCCTCGATCTGCTCCTGCGTGCCGTGCTTGGCGATCGTTGGTGCAGCCAGCATCAGGCCCAACCCGCCGGGAGCCGGGAGGGCGCCGTGTTCGGCGATGGCCGTCTGGACCTGCACCGCGTCGTTGCGCGAGAGCCCGCGCCCGTAGGCGTTCGTCGGCAGCGTGGGCGCCGCCCACCCTGCGAGGCCCAGCCGCTCCCACCATTCGGCGACGGTGAGGTCCGGGTCCCAGTTCTCCTCGAGCCAGGACTTCGCCTCGGCCACGACGTCACTGGTGTTCTGGATCGTGTCGGTCATTGGTCTCCTCGATGTCGAGAGGGGGTCAGGCGGCCGAGTCGAACTCGGCTTGGACGCGTGACGCGTCGGGATGTGTGGCGATGTACGCCTCGAGTTCGGGTCGAACCCGCTCGGCGTTGAGCGCCGGCTGGTCGACAGTGGCCCACTTGACGAGGCCGTCCCAGAACCGTTCGATGAGTTCGCGTCCGCTCACGGTTCCGCCGTCGGTCGTCCTGAAGGTGACCGAACAGAGCTCACCGAGGTAGATGCACAGCGAACGCACGTGGATCTCTTCGTCGGTGCGAATGCGCTCGACGATCTCGGCGGCCTCCTCCGCTTCGTCGCGCCGGTCGGTGAAGAGATCGGCGGTCCGCAGGATCTCCTGTGTCTCGGCGAATCCGAGTTCGGCCCGGAACTCGATGATGAGGAGGTTGGTGAGCAGCGAGATGAGGCCTTCGATGTTCTCGGGCAGCTCCGGCATGAACCGCTGCCCCGCCTCGGGGCGGGCGATGTTGTCGGGCGGGTCGACGTCGTCGTGGGCACCCTCGCCGAATGCCAGGTCGCGGGCCACGAACCACATCACGTCGTGTCCGGCGATGCCGTCGTCGGGGGTGCCTCCCTCGTCCAGGCCGTGAGCGACCAGCAGCCCCGTGCCGAGGTGGCCGATCCCCATTTCGGAGATGTCCTCGACGATGACGGGCTGGAGGTCGGGAAAGGGGATCTCTGCCAGGAGGCGCCCACGCGCCTCGATCTTGCCGGTGATGGTGAGGCCGTTCCAGAACCACCGGCTGAGCCCGTTGCGCAGCAGGACCTTCTGCTGGTCGGCGCTCGGTAGGCGGATTCCCGTGAGGAGGCTCGAGTCCGCGGGGAACACCTGGCCTCCCCTGGCGACGAGTGCCGCGGCCCATGCCTCGAGCGCCTTCTCCCGCCCGAGTGACCGGGGAGGCTGGTAGCGACCGTCGGCATGGAAACCACCGTGCACACGCTGCCCCAGGATCATGTGCGGGGCCAGGCCGGAGTGCTCCGACATCAGCTCGTCCTCGGTGTAGATCAGTTGGTTCGACATCTCGTTCAACCCCGTTTGCGACGGTAGTGGACGGCCCGGTCAGGACTCACGTCGAGCGAGTGTGGTGCACGACCGTTTCGCCCATGTGAAAGAGGCGAGTCAGCAGTTGTGCCGGTCGCGTAGGAGGGGTACGTTCGCCCAATCGGGCACGACGCCCGCCAACCCCAGGGAGACATCATCAACATGAAGAAAGTGCTCGTCCTGCTCGCCCTCCTCGCTGTCGCCGGCGCGGCAGTGGCTGCATTCCGGCGTGACGACATCAAGGCCGACGCCCAGAAGGCGGCCGACGCGGCGAAGAAGGCGGCGACCTCGGCCGGCGGCGCCGACGAGGCTGCCGAGGAAGCCGTCGAAGCTGCGACGGAAGCCGTCGAGGCCGCCGAGGAAGTGGCCGAGGAGGTCGCCGAGGACGTGACCTCCAGCTGACGCGCGCGGGCAGCTGCCCGCCACCGATCGTCCGGCCGCCCCGTGCTCGCCAGAGCCGGGGCGGCCGCCGTTTTCAGGCCCACCGTGAGGTGAGCCAGTCGAGGAGGATCCGAGCGACCTCGTCCGGCTGCTCCGGCAACAGGGCGTGGCCGGCCCCGGCGACCGTCGCCATCGATGCGCGGTCGCCGATCGCTTCGACGATCTGAGTGGCGTTCCCCGGCGGCGCGATCACGTCCTCGAGGGGTTGCACCACGACGGCCGGGCCCTCGCCCGCCACGAGAACCTCCAGCATCCCGTCGGTGCCTTCGAGCAGCACCGAGCGGTGCTCCACCGAACCCATCTGGCAATCATGTCATCCGGACCGAAGTACAGGGCGACGGGGTGCTAACAACGACGGATGGCTGACCTCGCAGACGACACCCAGTGGATGGACGCCACGGCCCAGGCCGCGCTCATCACGAACGGCGAGGCGACCTCGGTCGAACTGGTCGAGGCGGCGATGGCCCGAATCGACCGGATCAACCCTCAGATCAATGCGGTCATCATGAAGTGGTACGACAGGGCGCGCCTCCAGGCCACGGCGATCGACGACGCCTACCCCGATCACGAACAGTTCTGGTCGCCCTTCGCCGGCGTGCCGTTCCTGTTGAAGGACCTCGCGGCGCACGACGAGGGGACGACCCAGTCGAGCGGCAACATCGCCCTCAAGGAGGCGGCACCGGTCTCCACCCACGACACGACTCTCGTCAAGCGGTTCCGGGACGCCGGCCTCATCAACCTGGGGCGCACCAACTCCCCCGAGTTGGGCAGCCTTCCCGTCACCGAACCGCTGGCCTGGGGGCCGACCCGGAACCCGTGGAACACGGACCACACGCCCGGAGGGTCGAGCGGCGGCGCCTCGGCGGCGGTCGCGTCGGGCATGGTCCCGATGGCCCACGCCAGCGACGGCGGCGGTTCCATCCGCATTCCGGCCTCGTGCGCTGGTCTGTTCGGTCTCAAGACGAGCCAGGGCCGTGCCTCCCTCGGCCCGGAGCGGGACGAGAGCGCGCTGTCGGTCGCGCTCTGTGTCAGCCGCACGGTGCGCGACACGGCGGGCCTTCTCGATGCCGTCCACGGCCCGGGTGTGGGCGACACGATCATCGCCCCGGTCCCGACTCGCCCCTACGTCGAAGAGTTGGGCGCCGACCCGGGTCGCCTGCGCATCGGGCTGCTGGATCACCATCCCACCGGAGGCGCCCTCCACGACGACTGCATCACCGCCGTGCGCTCCGCTGGATCGCTGCTGGAGTCACTCGGCCACGACGTGAGCCCCGCATTTCCCGCCGCGCTGACCGATGCCTCGTTCCAGGGCCGGTTCATGGCGATGTGGGCCGTGAACATGGCCGTCGGGATCGACGGGATGGGGGAACTCCTCGGTCGCCCCCTCACCGAGGACGAGGTGGAGCCCGTCAACTGGGCTCAGGCGCAGTGGGCCAAGGAGCTCACCGGCGTCGCGTACGCCGAGGCGTTGCAGGCCGTGATGCAGTTCCGACGTTCGCTGCGTTCGTGGTGGGAGGTCGACGGGTGGGATCTCCTCCTCACCCCCACACTCGCCGAACCACCGGTGCGAATCGGTGAACACCTCGCCACGGATGACGATCCGATGGCCGGCATGAAGCGGGCCGGCAAGTTCGTGGCGTTCACCCCGCCGTTCAACACCAGCGGTCAGCCGGCCATGAACGTGCCGCTCCACTGGAACGACGACGGTCTCCCCGTCGGTGTCCAGCTTGCCGCCGGGTACGGGCGGGAGGACGTCCTCATCCGCGTCGCCGGCCAACTCGAACAGGCCCAGCCGTGGGCCGACCGCGTTCCGCCGGTTCACTGAAGGCCATGCAGGCCCAACTCCTCCTCGCCGACAGCGCCCAGGTCGTCAACGGCAAGATGTACGTGCTCGGCGGAGGATGGAACCAGATCGGCCCCAAGCCGAGCGCGATGGCCGTCGTGATCCGTTTCGTCGTTCCCTGGGACGAGACGAACCAGAAGCACCAGTGGGTGTTGCGCCTGCTCGACGAGGACGGACGCCCTGTCATCGTCGGCAACGCCGAAAGAGCGCGACCGATCGAGGTGAAGGGCCAGTTCGAGGCCGGCCGCCCCGTCGGCTCCGAACCGGGAAGCGACACCAGTATCCCGATCGCCGTCAACATCGGCTCGCTGCCGCTCCCGTCCGGAAGGCGCCTCGAGTGGCGCCTCTTCGTCGACGAGGAGACCCAGGACGGCTGGCGCGAGCCCTTCCGGGTCAGGTCCGAATAGCGCCGACCAATCGGTCGATCACGAGGTCGAGGATCTCCTCGGTGGTGGCGAAGTTGACGCGGGCCCAGCCGATGCCCTGCTCGCCGAACTGCTGGCCGGGCGAGAGCGCCAGGCGATGCTCCTGCAGCAGCCGCTTCGCGGGATCGTCGCCCAGCCCGGCCTGCCGCAGGTCGACGTAGCCGAGGTAGGTCCCCTCCGGTGCGGCGAAGCCCACTTCGGGCAACTCGTCGGCGAGCCGGGCGGCAAGATGGTCGCGTCGAGCCATGATCTCCGACCGGGCCTCAGCGAGCCACGGCGCACCGTGCTGCCACGCCGCGACCGTCGCGGTCCGCCCCAACGAACTCGGCCCGCCGAGGATGTGCCCGGGCATCGACGCCAGCAGCTGCTCGAAGGGCGGGTGGTCGAAGTGGGCGACCGCACACCGGAGCCCCGCCAGGTTGAAACTCTTGCTCGCTGCGCTGATCGTGACCAGCCGGCCGGCGAACCGCTCGTCGGCGAGGGCGGCCGGGATGTGCGGCTCGTCGAAGGCCAGGTCGCCCCAGATCTCGTCGGAGATCACGAGCAGGTCGTGGCGCTCGGCCACCTCCGCAACTGCGGCAATCTCCTCACGGTCGAACACGCGGCCCGTCGGGTTGTGCGGGTTGCAGAACAGGACCAGCCTCGTCGTGTCGTCGATCGCCGCCTCCAACCGTTCCGCGTCGAGGCGCCAGTCGAACGGGTCGAGCGCGACCTCCACGCGGCGCCGCCCCGAGTCACGGATGGCGTGCAGGAACGGGTGGTAGATCGGCATGAACACGACCACCCCGTCGCCGGGCTCGGTCGTGTGCCACAGCACTGTCTCGAGCGCATGGAGCGCTGTGGTGAACACCTTCGTCCTTGCCGGGTCCGGACACCAGCCGTGACATCTCATCTGCCAGTCGGAGAACACCTCGTCGGGCTCGGCCACGAACCGGTACCCGAGGTCGCCCGCGTCGATGATCTCCCGCAACGCCTCGGTGACGACCTCGGGCGGATCGAAGTCCATGTCCGCCACCCAGGCCGCCAGCGCATCACCATGCTTGGCCCACTTCACCCCCCGCCGCGCCCGCACCCGCTCCAACGAAGGCTGCAATGACTCGAACACCCCGCCATGGTGTCAGACACCGCTTCAGCTTCGCGCTTCAGGATCCTCGCGGACGGGCCGATGGTCCACCAACCGGATCGCCGACCGTGAGTACCGTTCACCCCGACACCAAAGGAGTGACCTTGAGCACCGACTACGACACACTTCCCACTCGCCGGCCGGGGGTCGTCACCTTCGTCGGCGTCGTTCTCTACGTACAGGCATTCCTCGCCACGGTCGCTGCGGTCTCCATGGTGATCTGGCGCAACGACATCCTCGACTTCCTGGAGGAACAGGGCTCCCCCCTCGCCGAGGGCGCGTACACCGGCACGATCCTCGGCGAGGCCATCGTGGCTGTCCTCCTCTTCCTCGTCGCCGCCGGCATCATGCGCGGCAGCAGTGGGATCCGGCTCCTCGTGGCCATCGTGCAGTGCATCTCGATGGGCTTCGCGGTGTACATCCTGATCGCCCACCACGTCGGTGGGTACGTCTACCGGGCCTTGTTCTCCCTGTTCGTCGGCTTCTTCGTGCTCTGGGCGCTCTACGGCAACGACGAATCCGACCGGTTCTTCGACACGAACCAGTAGTCAGTACGAACGCGGCAGGCCCAAGACCTGTTGGGCGATGTAGTTCAGGGTCATCTCCTGGCTGACGGGGGCCAGACGTTGGAGGCGGGCCTCGCGCCAGTAGCGCTCCACGTGGTACTCGGTGGCGTAGCCGAGGCCGCCGTGGGTCTGGACGGCCTGGTCGGCGGCGAACCAGCTTGCCTCCGCGGCGAGGTACTTGGCGGTGTTGGCCTCTTCGCCGCACTCGAGATCGTTGTCGTACCTCCACGCCGCGAGGCGGGTCATCGTGAGGGCCGCGTTCAGCTCCATGTGGGCCTTGGCCAGCGGGTGGGCGATGGCCTGGTTGGCGCCGATCGGGCGTTCGAACACCTCGCGCTCCCCTGCGTACTGCGCCGCCCGGCGGAGCGCTGCCTCGCCGAGGCCACACGCCATCGAGGCGAGCAGGATCCGTTCTGGGTTGAGGCCGTGGAGTAGGTGGCGGAACCCCCGGCCCCGCTCCCCGACCATCCGCCAGCCTTCGACGGGCAGACCGTCGTAGGCCACCTCACAGGATGCGATGGCGTTGCGGCCCAGCTTCGGAATCGGGGCGATGTCGCAGAACTCGGGGTCGAGGTCGACGAGGAACAGCGACAGCCCCTCGAGGCTGCCGGGCTCGCCGTCGGTCCGGGCGAGCAGCAGGCACACCTCCGACTCGAGTGCTTTCGTGCTCCAGATCTTGCGGCCCCGGACGAGGAAGCCGTCGCCCTCCTCGATCGCCCGTGTGGACACCCGGCTCGTGTCGGTCCCGGCGTCGGGCTCGGTCACCCCGAACGCCACGTGCAGGTCGCCGGTCGCCGCCCGCGGGAGGAACGTCTCCTTCAGGCGGTCGTTGCCGAACCTCACCACCGGGTTGAGGCCGAACATCGTGAGATGGATCGCCGACGAGCCGTTCATTCCGGCGCCACTCGCGGCCACCCGGTTGAGGACGAGGGCCGCCTCGGTGATGCCGCGGCCACCTCCCCCGTACTACTCGGGGATGGCGATCCCGACCCAACCGCCCTCGGCCACCTTGTCGTAGAACTCCCAGGGAAACCGGTGCTCGTGGTCGCACTCGGCCCAGTAGGTGTCGGCGAAGCCGGCGCACACGCGTTCCACTCCTTCGGCGATCACCTCGTGGTCGGGGTCCTCCCTGAAGTCCACGCGCGATCCCGCGTCAGGCTTCGATGAGGCGCGTGAACGCGTCGTCGACGGCGTCGCGGAAGTCGCCCGGGTCCTTGATCGCCACCGGGTCGATGAACAGACCGACGTCGAACCCACCGTCGTAGGACATGGCGGTCGCGTTGCAGGCGGTGCCGGCGAGCGGACCCATCGAGGTGATGGAGAGCACCCGTGCTCCGGAGCTGTAGAGCGGGAAAGGGGCACCACGCAGGTTCGAGGTGGCGAAGTCCATCCGCGCCGCCTGGGCTCGGCCCGCCTGCGTGACCACCGAGGTCGGAAGGAGGTTCGCCACCCCCGCGATGGCGCTGAGGCCGCCTGAGTGGGACACCTCTTCCTTCTTCGCTGCGAGACGCCGGCGGATCCCGTCGACACGCTGATCGAGTGGCATCTCACCACCTTCCAGCTGGACCGGTACCGGCGTGAACGCGTTGCCGCCGACCGCGTCGTCGGTACGCGTGCTGACGACGAAGCTCGTGTTGAAGGCCTCCACCTCTGTGTCACGGTCGGCGTGGTACTTCACCGCCCCTTCGATCATCGCCGTCATGAAGAGGTCGTTGATCGAGGCGTCGAACCGCTTCGAGGCCAGCTTGAGTTCTTCGAGGCTGACCCACACGTGTTCGAGGTGGCGGTGGCGCGACCGTGTGGCCCACAGCGGCGACCCACCGCTCGGCCCGCTGGTGGTCTCGGCGAGGGAACCGACCGTGGACCTCGCAGCGGTGGCGAGACCGGTCGCCGTCTCGATCGCCCGCTTCGGGTCGGCGGGCCACACAGCGACTTCGCCGGCGACGCGACGAGCGATGCCGAGCTGTCGCCGAACGAGGTGCGACACCGACGACACGGTGGTGTTGACGATGCTGTCCCCGAAGTCGCCGCCGACCTCCTTGGCCTTGTGTGCGGCCACGGCTTCGGCGACGATCCCCTCCAGATCGACCTCGTCGGGCAGGGGTGTGGACGGTTCCAGCTGCTGGTACAGCTCGGCCATCCGCATCTGACCGATGCCGTCGGCCACCACGTGGTGGGTGATGGCGTAGATGGCCGACCGGCCACCTTCCAGCCCGTCGATGAGCACGAACTTCCACAGTGGCCGGGTGCGGTCGAACGGCTCCTGGTAGAGCTGTGCCGCCAAGTCGAACAGCTGACGCTCTGTTCCGGGCTCGGGCAACCGGAGGTGACGCTGGTGATAGCTGATGTCGAACTCCGGGTCGGGCACCCACACCGGCGGCGCGAGCCGCCCGAGGCCCGGAACGACGCGTTCGTACATTCGGGGGAGCTTGGCGACCGCGGCGCGCAGTGTGCGCCGGAAGTGGTCCATGTCGACGGGCCCGTCGAGGATCACCAGCGCCGCACCACTCGGGTTCAGCCACGGGTCCTTCTCGACGTTCCACATGAGCGCCTCGGAGTCGGACATCCGCTCGCTGAACCGCTGCTCTCGTTCCTCGTTCGCCATCGTCGGGCCTCGCTCTGTTCAGGTGTCGGTGCCGGGGCGCCGGTCGGACTCGGCGTGGGGGTCGCCCTTGTAGCCGGGTGGGTAGGTGAGGGCCAGCTCCTCCGCGGTGGGGGTCCGCTTCTCCCTCGCCTCGGGCGGCAACAGGTCGGAGATGGCCTTCATGATGCGCTTCGTGTCGCTGTCGGGGTCGTCGTACTCGAGGGCCACAGGGTCGCCCACCGTGGCGCTCACTTTCGGCCGGGACAGCGGCGACAGCCGGGGCAGCCGAGAGTTACGGGGCCACACCTTCTCGGTCCCCCACAGCCCGACGGGGACCACGGGCACCTGGGTGGCCGCGGCGAGCCGGGCGGCTCCCCATCGGCCCTTCAATTCCGGGTCGAAGAAGGCGGGGCCGCGCGGGATGGTCCCCTCGGGGGCGAGCATCAGCAACTCGCCACCCTTCACCGCGTCGACCGCCGCCTCGAGCGGTTCGTCGGAGCCGGTGCCGCGGTCGACGCGGATCCCGCCGGTCGCCTTCATCAAGCGGCCGACCAGGGGGACGTCGAAGACCTCCTTCTTCCCCAGCCCGCGTACGTTGCGGCCCGCCTTGGCGATGAGCAGGCCCATCACCGTCGGGTCGAAGTAGGACCTGTGGTTGAACACCAGGATGCAACCGCCCTCCGCAGGGATCTTCTCGACGTCGTGGAACTCGATGTCGGCGTTGGGCGCCATCAGTTGCTTGCGCATGAGCGGACGCAACCACTCCTGCATCTCGCGCCCCACCAGCTTCTCGACACCATCGGCCTTGTCGAAGTTGCGGACCTTCCACCCCCGGATCGCCGCGACGGCGCGGAGCTGGAGGTCGGGGTTCACCGCCACCGGATGGCCCACCATCGACAGGAGGGGGCTGTCGAAGTAGCTGTCGCTGTAGGCGGTGCTCGAACGGAGCGACACACCGTGACGCTCGCACCACGAGGCGACGGCGTCGGCCTTGGCCCGGCCCCAGATGAAGCCGTCGACCATCCGCCCGGTGTACATGTTCCCGTCGACCTCCCACTCGGTGGAGACGACACCGTCGAAGCCGAGACGGTCGGCGAACGGCTCGACCCACGGTCGGGGTGAGGTGGTGGCCATCACGAGCAGATCGCCGCGCTGACGGTGCTCGTCGATCGTCATCCGTGCGAACGGGAGGAGGAGTTCCTCGAGGTCGGCTGCCGCTGCGGTCATCGCCTCGGCGACCTCGTCGACGAACCAGCCTGCTGCGGCTCGGCTGGTGAGTCGTGCCGGCTGCATCATCAGCCAGTTCTCGCCGAACTGTTCGTAGAAGCGGGAGAACGCGTCCGACAGCGGGATGTCGATGTCGTTGGTGATGCCCGCCGCGGCGAGATGGTGCCGGAACACACCCGCCGACGACGCGGAGATCAGGGTCCGATCGAGATCGAAGATGGCGGCAGCTCGTGACATGGTGGTTCTCCTCGGTCAAGCGTAGAGGTCCGCCCAGGTGGGCTCGAACGCCGACACCGCAGGGTCGACGAACCGTGTGTGGGTCACCACCGTCGGCCCGTTGATGGTGACGACGTTGTAGCCGACCGGGTCGAGGATCAGACGGGGCCGCGGGTTGTCGGCGAGGTCGAGGTGCACCGCCTCGATCGTGGACAGGCCGACATGGGTGGGGACCCCGCCGACGGTCGTGGTGATGGGGCGGTGGAGGTGACCGCACACGATGCGGACCGGGAGGTGTTCGGCAACCACCTCGGTGAACCGATGCAGCCCGATGAAGCCGGAGCGATCCATCCACTCGACCCCTGTACGGAAGGGCGGATGGTGCAGGGCGAGGAGCGTCGGACCGTGGTGCGGCTCGCCGAGCACGCCGCGCAGCCATTCTTCCCGCTCGGCGTCGAACTCGGCGCCCGGCTCACCCGGGCGGGTGGAATCGAGGGCCACGATGCGCACGCCGCCGACTGTTCTGACCCAACTGGCGTGTTCGGCATCGGCCCAGGGGATGTCGGGGAACGTGGCCCGCATCCCGTCCCGGTCGTCGTGGTTGCCGGGCAACGGCAGGACGGGGCACTGGATCGGTGCCAGCAGTTCGGCCAGCTTCGTGTAGTCGGCTGCGCGCCCCCACGCGGTGAGGTCACCTGTGGCCAGCACCGCGTGCACGGCGGGTGCCTCGGCCACGATCGAGTCGACGGCCGCCGCCAGACGGCTGTTGTTGTCGACGTGCAGCTCGTCGTCACAGCCATCGCCCACGACATGGACGTCGGTGAGATGAGCCAGGAGAACCTGGTCGGCAGAGGCCACGGAGTCAGCTTCGCGCAGCCCTCGGACCACTGCCATGGCCTGCCTGGCAGAGTGTGCCGGTGCCCCCGATGAGTGAACACCCCCGGATGGGCGGGATCCGGCACCCGGCCGCCGTGGCCCTGGCGGCGGCGGCCGGTCTGGTGTCGTCGTGGATCCTCGCGACGCTCGACCCGATCAGGCAGTGGGAACCCGACGTCACGGAATGGCTCGCCGGCACTCCCGACCCATTCGCGTGGATGCTCTATCCGAACATGGTGATGGGCACGATCGGAGGGGGGCTCGTGATCTCGTTCGTGATCGGAGTGTTCGGCCGGGACCGTCTCCTGGCGCTGACGATGGCCGCCTCCTCGGCGGTCACATGGCTGCTGGCCCGGGTCGTGAAGCGAGTCGTCGACCGTCCACGCCCGTCCGCCTACCTCCCGGAGATCGACGTACGTGACCTCGTCGGCGCCGACCTCGGCTACGCGTCCGGCCACTCTGCGATCGCAGCGACGTGGGGGGTGATGGCGATGGCCGCCCTCCCTCCCGGGTGGCGGTGGTTCGGTCCGTTCTGTGCACTGCTCGTCGGCCTGGCCCGCGTCGTTCACGGGGTTCATCTGCCCGCCGACGTGATCGGCGGCTGGAGCATCGGAACGCTCGTCGCCCTCGGCGGCCTCGCTGCGTTCGACACCTTCGACCGCGTGCGACACTGACGCAATGCCAGGCACTCCGACCGACGCCACCGTCCACACCGCCAGCGCCAACACACCCGTGGAGCTGCCTTTCGACCCCGTCGATTTCGAGCGGGCGTCGCGCGGGCTCGTCGCCCAGCATCCGACCGGCCAGATCGGCGGGGCCTGGGACATCAACCGGTACGACTTCATCGAGCAGGGAGCTCCGAACCCCGACACGGTGAATCCGAGCCTGTGGCGCCAGGCCCAGCTGAACAACATCCACGGTCTGTTCGAGGTGGCCCCGAAGGTCTGGCAGGCGCGCGGCTACGACATCTCGAACATCACCTTCATCGAGGGCGACACGGGCTGGGTGGTCATCGATCCGCTCACCGTGCAGGAGACCGCCGCCGCCTGTCTCGATCTGGCCAACAGCCAACTCGGCGAGCGCCCGGTCACCGGGGTCATCTACACCCACAGCCACACCGACCACTTCGGCGGCGTCCTCGGCGTCACCACGCCGGAGGACGTGGCCGCCGGGAGGTGCCGCATCATCGCCCCCGAACACTTCATGCGCGAGGTGGTCGGCGAGAACGTGATCGCCGGCTATGCGATGGTCCGGCGGGCGCTCTACCAGTTCGGGCCGTTCCTCCCGCCCGGCCCGAAGGGCCATGTCGACTGCGGCCTCGGCAAGGCGATCCCCTTCTCGATGCCGGGTCTGCTCGCCCCCACCGAGGACATCACGTTCACCGGTGAGGAACTCGTGGTCGACGGGGTCCGGATCATCTTCCAGATGACGCCGGAGGCGGAGGCACCGGCGGAGATGAACTTCTTCTTCCCGGACCACGGCTGGCTGTGCATGGCCGAGAACTGCACCCACAACATGCACAACCTCGTCCCGATCCGCGGCGCCCTCGTGCGCGACGCCCGCAAGTGGTCGGTGTACATCGACGAGGCGATCGAGTTGTTCGGCGACGACGCCGACCTGATGTTCGCGTCGCACCACTGGCCGCGCTGGGGCAACGACGACGTCCGCGGCTTCCTCACCCTCCAACGTGACCTCTACCGCTGGGTCCACGACCAGACGATGCGCCACGCCAACCAGGGCCTCGTCCCGACCGAGATCGCCGAGGTGATGACGTTCCCGCCCGAGTTCCGCTCGGAGAGCCACACCGTCGGCTACTACGGCTCGCTGATCCACAACGTGAAGGCGGTGTACCAGCGCTACCTCAGCTGGTACGACGGCAACCCCACGCACCTCCACATGCTCCCCCCGTCCGACGTCGGCGCGCGGTACGTGGAGCTGGCAGGTGGACCCGATGCACTCCTTGCCCACGCCCGGCAGAAGTACGACGAGGGCGACTATCGCTGGGTGGTCGAGCTGCTGAACCATCTGGTATTCGCCGACCCGGGGAACACCGCCGCCCGTGAGTTGCAGGCGGCCACGATGGACCAGCTGGGCTACCAGAGCGAGTCGGCCACGTTCCGCAACGCCTACCTCCAGGGTGCGTCCGAGCTGCGGAACGGCCCCCTCTTCCCGCCCCAGCCTGTGAGCCGTACCGGCTACCTCGACGCGATGTCGGTCGATCAGATCATCGACGCCATGGGTGTCCGCCTCGACTCCGAGCAGGTCGGCGGGCTGTCGATCCTGGTGAACCTCACCGTGACCGACCTCGACGGCGACGATCAGACCTGGCTCCTGCGTCTGTCGAACCGGGTCCTCGGCTGGGTGAAGGGACGCCACGACGGGGACGCCGATGGGTCGCTCACCCTCACCAAGCCGGTGCTCATTGCGTTGTCGGCACTCGAGACCACGGTCGCCGAGTCCGTCGAATCCGGGGCCGCCACCGTCGAGGGCGACCTCGACGCGGTGAACCACCTCTTCGCCCACGTCGAACCGGTCATGTCCAGCTTCGGCATCATCGAGCCCTGACCCTCGGCGTTCTCGCGACGTCGGCGGATACTGCAGCGACAACGGACGAAGGTCCTTGTCGCCACAACGACAGCGGCCGCAGACTGAAGGGCACATCCCCCGACGATCCGGAGGTCTCCGATGACCGACACGATGAACCCGCCCACCGATGCTCTGGCCCGCCGCGCCGATCTCCACAACGGCTACCGCAAGCTGAACAAGCTGGTGCCCGATGTGATGAAGGGCTTCTCCGAGCTGCACCGCAACGCGGTCGCCGACGGTGAGCTGAGTCATCTGAACAAGGAACTGATCGCCATGGCGATCGGCGTCGCGACGCACTGCAACGAGTGCGTCGTCCTGCACATGTACGAGGCACTCCGCTCCGGCGCCACCGAGGCCCAGGTGATGGAGGCGATCGGGGTGGCCGTCCTCATGGGCGGCGGCCCCGCCTCCACTGCGGCGGCCGACGCCGTCAAGGTCCTCGAGGACTACACCGCCTGACACTCTCGCCGGCAGCCCAGTCGGCCATGATCTCGGAATGACTGACGAGATCCACTGGATGTCGGCCCACCATCTGGCGGAGCGCATCCGCGACGGAGAACTCTCCAGCCGCGAGGCGCTCGACCACTTCGTCGCACGAATCGAGCGGCTCGACGGGCCCGTGAACTCGGTCGTCCATTGGGATCTCGAGCGCGCCCGGGATGCCGCCGACGATGCCGACAGGGCGGTCGAGCGGGGCGACGAGCTCGGCCCTCTGCACGGTGTGCCGATGACGATCAAGGATTCCTTTCAGACCGAGGGCTGCATCACCACCTCGGGTGCTCCGGAGTTGGCCGACCACGTGCCCACCGAGGACGCCTGGCCCGTCGCCCGGCTGCGTGCAGCAGGCGCGGTTCCGTTCGCCAAGACGAACCTTCCCATCTACGCCGGCGACATCCAGAGCTACAACGACGTCTACGGCACCACGAACAACCCACACGACCTCGAACGCACACCGGGCGGCTCGTCGGGTGGTTCCGCGGCGGCCCTCTCGATGGGGTTCACGCCGGTCGAACTCGGCTCCGACATCGGTGGTTCGATCCGTGTCCCGGCCCACTACAGCGGAGTCGCCGGCCACAAGCCCAGCTTCGGCATCGTGCCCGGCCATGGGCAGATCCCGGGCCCGCCCGGCACCTTCTCGCAGGCCGACCTCGCCGTGACCGGTCCGATGGCGCGCCACCCACGGGACCTCGATCTGATGTTGGACGTTCTCGCCGGACCGGACCGCTGGTCGACGCCGGCGTGGAGCCTCGACCTCCCGCCGAGTCGCGCCACCGATCTCGGCTCGTTCCGTGTGGCCGCCTGGATCGACGACGAGTTCGCCCCCGTCGATGCCGACACCAAGGCGGCCCTCGACGCCACGGTTGCCGCCCTGGAGCAGGCCGGCTGTCGTGTCGACACCGACGCCCGCCCGGCCTTCCGGCTGGAGGACATCTTCCGCACCTTCGGCAACCTGCTCTTCGCCGCCCTGTCCGGAGGCCATCCGAAGGACAAGATCAAGCATCTCGCAGAGGACACCAGCGACACCCCGATGGGCTGGGTCAAGCGCGGCACCGCCGCCTACCACCGCGACTGGCTGAGCGACAACGAGCGTCGCCTGCAGTACCGGGAGAGGTGGGCCGAGTTCTTCACCGGGTTCGACGCGATCCTGATGCCGGTCCACCCGCGCCCCGCGATCCCCCACGATCATTCCGAGCCGATGTTCGAACGCCGCCTCGAGATCGGCGGCGTGGAGAGCGACTACATGGATCTCTGGCCGTGGATCGCCCCCGCCGGGGCAGCGTTCCTGCCGGCGACCGTGGTGAACGCCGGCATGAGCGCCGACGGCCTCCCGATCGGTGTGCAGATCGTCGGCCCGTTCCTCCACGACCGCACCACGATCCGGCTCGGCGAACTCATCGCCGAGCTGCGCGGCGGCTGCCCGGTCCCAGCGCTCTCCTCGTCCTCGTCCTAGTGGAAGATCGCCCGTCGGTCACGCTTCGGCGCGGGACTTCAGGCCCGTGAGGCCTTCTTCGAGGCCGGTGGCCATCTGCGTGCCGAGCTGCTCGACGACGAATCCGACCCCGCGACGACCCTGCAGGCCCTGGCGGTACACGACCCGGCATCCACCGTCGGTCGGCTCGATGCGGACCGACTCGGCGAGCGTGGTGAGGAACATGAGTCGGCTCGACGTGGCGGCGAAGGCGAAGTGTTCGTTCTCGTCCCATGCGGTGAACACCTCGTCGATCGGCAGCCGCCGCGCGTAGACCCGGCGCTCGCCGCCGACACCGGTGGGCAAGCCGGTGATGTCGACCCGGTCGAGGGCGGTGAACCACTCGGGCCAGTGGACGTGGTCGGCGATGTGTCTCCACACCTCGGCCGGCGAGGCAGCGATCTCGATGGACTTCTCGACACGGACGGGGGCGGAGTCGATCCACTCCGGGGGTTGGACGACGTGGTTCGGCATCAGACCCCGAAGATGCTCGTGGTGACGGCGGAGAGCAGCGACGGACGGTCTTTGCGGTCCTCGACCCGATCGGCGTGGGCGGCCGCCGCCTGGCTGGCCTGGACACCGAGCCAACGCAACGGCTCGGGCTCCCATCCGCGGCTGCGATGGCCGACCCAGGGAAGCGAGGTCAACTCGGTCTTCTCGCCCGGCTTGTTGATCAGATCGGCCAGGCAACGTCCGGCCAGGTTCGCCGCCGCGACGCCCTCACCTCCATAGCCGCCGGCCCATGCGAGACCCTGGGTGCGATCGAGTACGACGCCGGGCTGCGAGTCTCGGGCCACGCCGAGCACCCCTCCCCAACTGTGCGTGATCTCGACGCCGCGCAGAACCGGGAGCAGCGAACACAAGGTCTCGGCGATGTCCTCACGGACGTTCTCGTTCTGCTCCAGCTTCTCGTCGACACGTGAGCGGTAGCCGTAGGCGGCACGCTCGGAGCCGAAGGCCAGACGTCCGTCGTCGGTGCGCTGGCCGTAGATGACGAGATGCCGATCGTCGGCGAACACCTCGCGTTCGGCGAGGCCGATCTGGCTCCAGATGCGTTCGGAGAGTGGCTCGGTCGCCACCATCCGCACATAGACCGGCAGGACCGCACGTGTCTGCCCGGCGAGGGTGCTGGTGTACCCCTCGGTGGCCCGCACGACGGTGGGGGCGGTGATCACGCCCGACTCGGTGACCGCGCTCGCAGGACTACCCGGGTCGATGCGGATGACCTTCGTCTGCTCCACGATGCGCCCGCCACGCTTCTCGACCGCCTCGGCGAGCCCTCGGGCGAGCGCCGCGGGCTGGACCCGAGCGGCGTGAACCTGGTGGACACCACCGAGCACCTTCGACGCGTTGAGGCGTCGGGCCGCCTCGGAGAGATCCAGTCCGACGACATCATTTTGGAAGCCGTTGTTGGCGTAGAGCCTGACCTCCTTGCGCTGGCGATCGAGCTGGGCACCGTTGCCGGCCACCCGCACCACACCGCCCTTGGAGAAGCCGCACTCGATGCCCTCGTCGGCGACGACCTTGCCCACCACGTCGACCGTGTCCATGATCGCTCGCGTCATCTTCCGGGCCTCGAAGTCACCCCAGCGCTTCTTGGCGGCGGCGAACCCTCCCGCCAACTCGCCGACGCACCAGCCGCCGTTTCGCCCGGAGGCGCCGAAGCCCACGACGTCGCCTTCGATGACGAGCACGTTCAACGACGGGTCGGTCTCGAGGAGCGAGTAGGCGGTCCACAGTCCCGTGAAGCCCCCGCCCACGATCGCGACGTCGACCTCGGCGTCGCCGTCGAGGCGCGGTCGCGCGGTCAGGGGCCCATCGATCTGGTCCCACCAGAGCGAGCGACTCCGCAGATGTGCCTCGTCCATCGGCCCATTCTGCCCCACTGACGCGAGCCCGTCGGGATCTGCGGGACCTGTGGCCCTATGACGAGACCCACACAGGCGGTTGGCTGTGACAGAAGTCGCAGGCGCAGTGGGCCTTCGGCAGGGAGACCGCACGTAGTGCTGAATGTCGACGACATCACAATGACCTTCGGGGGCATCGTCGCCCTCGACGGCATCTCGTTCTCGGTCGACAAGGGAGAGATTCTCGGGCTCATCGGCCCCAACGGCGCCGGCAAGACGACCGTGTTCAACGTCGTCTCGCGGATCTACCAGCCCAACGGAGGTTCGGTCACGTTCGAGGGAACCGACCTCTTGTCGACGCCGGCGCACCGCATCGCCGGCCTCGGGATCGCGCGGACGTTCCAGAACCTGGCGCTGTTCCCGACGATGACGCTGATCCAGAACACGATGACCGGCGCCCACCACAACGGCCACACCGGGTACGTGAAGGGAATCCTCCGGATCGGCGCAGCGAAGGAGGAGAAGGCACTGGAGAAGGACGCCTACCGCATCCTCACCCTGCTCGGCCTCCAGGACCTCGCCTACCAGCGGGCGATGGGCCTGCCGTTCGGCACGCTCAAGCGACTCGAGTTGGCGAGGGCCCTCGCCGGCCATCCGCAGCTGTTGTTGCTCGACGAGCCGGCGTCGGGCCTCACCCACTCCGAGGTCGAGGAACTCGGGGAGATGATCCGGCGGATCCGCGACGAGTTCGACCTCGCCGTCCTCCTCGTCGAACACCACATGGGCCTCGTCATGGGGATCTCCGACCGGGTCGTGGCGATGGAGTTCGGCCGCAAGATCGCCGAGGGGCTGCCCGCCGAGGTGCAGAAGGATCCCCACGTGATCGAGGCCTACCTGGGGACGTCGGCGCCATGAACGACGACATCCTCCTCCGCGTGGAGGGTCTCCACGCCGGCTACGGTCCGATCGAGGTGCTCCACGACCTCGACTTCACCGTCGAGAAGAGCCAGATCGTGGTGATTCTCGGCGCCAACGGCGCCGGCAAGACCACCACGATGCGGGCCCTCTCCGGCACGATCTCACGACGCGGTGAGGTGAAGTTCGACGGCCGGCAGGTCGGCCGCTGGAAGCCCGATGCGATCCTCCGTTCGGGGATGTCGCTGGTACCCCAAGGGCGGGGGACCTTCACCGACGTCACCGTCGAGGAGAATCTGCGCGCCGGGGCCTACACGCGCAAGGGCGAGATCGACGACGACCTCGACCGGTGGTTCGAGGTCTTCCCCCGCCTCGCGGAACGACGAAATCAGAAGGCGGGCTCACTCTCCGGCGGCGAACAACAGATGCTGGCGGTGGCTCGGGCGATGATGAGCCGCCCGTCGCTCCTCCTGTGCGACGAGCCGAGCCTCGGACTGGCCCCGCTCGTGACCCAGGAACTGTTCGGCATCCTCGGCCAGTTGCGCGACGAGATGGAGATGGCGCTCCTCATCGTCGAGCAGAACGCCGGGCTCGCCCTCGACCTCGCCGACAAGGCCTACGTGCTCGACACCGGACGCATCGTGGCCTCCGGCACCGGCCTGGAGCTACTCGAGGACGACACGATCCGCGCCGCCTACCTGGGAGGTGAGGGCTGATGTCGCTCTTCATCGAGCGGATGTTCAACGGACTGGCCGACGGCACCATCTACGCGCTGCTCGCCTTGGCGCTCGTCGTGATCTTCCGGTCGACCGGTCAGCTGAACTTCGCCCAGGGCGAGATCGGCATGTTCGGGGCCTTCTTCGTGTCGACGCTGACCCTCTCCGGACTCCCGGTCTGGCCGGCCATCTTCCTCGCCATGCTGCTCGGCTTCGCCTTCTCCGCCGGGGTCGAACGCGTCGTCGTACGACCGATCGAGTTGCGCAGCCCCGGAGCCGTCCTCGTCGCCCTCATCGGTGTGTTCCTCGCCACCAACCAGCTGACGGCGATGATCTGGGGCGTCGATGCCCGGAGCCTGCCCAGCCCGTTCCCCGACGACGCCGACGACTTCGTCCGGATCCTCGGAGCACCGATCCGTATCGCCCGCCTCGGGACCATCGGAGTCCTGATCGTCGTGGTCGTACTGCTGTACCTCCTCTTCAACAAGACGAAGATCGGCTTGGCGATGAGGGTGGTGGCCAACAACCAGGAGTCGTCCCGCCTCGTCGGGATCAAGGTCGGCTTCGTGCTCCGTCTGGGGTGGGGCCTCGCCGGCGCCGTCGGCGTCCTCGCAGCCAGTCTGCTCGCGCCGTCTGCCGGGCTCACCCTGACCCTCATGCTCGGCCCCTTCCTGCTCGCCTCGGTGGCGGCCGTCCTCGGCGGCCTCAACTCCCTGTTGGGGGCGATCGTCGGAGGGATCGTGATCGGGCTCGTGGAGGCGCTGATCGTCGGCTACGTCGACTTCCTCGGGGCCGACATGTTGTTCCCGGTGATGCTCATCATCCTGCTGGGCACGCTGATCCTCCGACCCTCCGGCCTGTTCGGCTCGGCGAAAGTGGAGCGGGTCTGATGAACCTTCCGAAGCGCGTTCCCAAGGGCAGCCCCCTCCACTGGGCCGGCCGGATCACCGTCTACCTCCTGGTCACCCTGTTCGTGCTCCGCGCGGTCACGCAATGGAACAACTCCGGTCTCGGCCTGCTCGCCGACGCCTTCATCGTCGCCATCGCCGTCAGCGGCGTGAACCTCATCAGCGGATACACCGGTCAACTGTCGATCGGCCACTCCGCCTTCTTCGCCATCGGCGCCTACACCTCCTTGATCCTCACCGATGGCCGGGTCGCCACGCCGTGGGCGGACGACAACGTCTGGACCGCCGGCTGGACGATTCCCGTGGCCGCCCTCATCTGCTTCGTCGTCGGATGCCTCGTCGGCCTGCCCGCACTGCGACTGAGCGGGATCTATCTCGCCCTCGTCACCCTCGTGTTCGTCGAGGCGACCCGCGCTCTCCTCAAGTACGAAGAGTTCGCAGGTGTCACCGGCGGCGCCACGGGCATCAAAGGCGACAAGTACCTGCCACCCGAGTGGACACCGTTCGACGGTCGAGCCGACCTCAACAAATGGTTCGTGTGGCTGTCGCTGGCGCTCCTGATCGTGGTCAGCATCGTCGTGTCGAACCTCGTGCGGACCCGCATGGGTCGCGCGATGGAGGCCACCCGCGACAATGAAACCGCCGCCGCGGTGATGGGCGTGAACCTCGCCGGCGTGAAGACCATCACGTTCGGTCTCTCCGGGGCCATCACCGGAGTGGCCGGGAGCCTGTTCGGCTTGAAGCTGGGCCTGGTCGACGCCGACGTCCCGCTGTTCGGGCTGTTCGGGGCGATCGCCTTCCTCGTCGCGATGTTCGTGGGTGGCGCGGCCCAGTCCTGGGGGCCGGTGATCGGTGGACTGTTCTACGTGTTCGTCAACGACTTCGCCCGCAGCGTGGGCGAGGATCCGGACGGCAGCATCCTGCTCGGCTGGTTCGTCGACGAGGGCACCCAGATCAACGGCCTCGGCGGGCTGACCTTCGGCGTCCTGCTCATCCTGTTCGCCCGCTTCGCCCCGTTCGGTGCAGTCGGCACCTACAAGTACGCCCGCTCGAAGGTGGTCCAGGTCACACCGATCCCACCCGATCTGGACGACGACGCGGAGCTCCCTTCCAGTCCTTCTGAAGAATCCACCACCCCCTCCTGAAGGAGAGACCACCATGACCAGAGGCAGACGACTGCTCGCCGTCGCCGCAGCGGGAGCATTGGTGCTCGCCGCGTGCGGAGACAGCGACGACGACAGCGCCGACACCGAGGCACCCGCCGACACCGAAGCGCCCGCCGAGACCGAAGCTGCAGCGGAGACCGAGGCACCTGTCGAGACGGAGGCACCCGCGGAAACCGAGGCACCCACCGAGACCGAAGCGCCCGCCGAGACCGAAGCGCCCGCCGAGACCGAAGCTCCAGAGGAGCCGAGTGGCGCCGAGTTCGTCATCGGCACCGACGACTGCGAAGACCCCGATGCGGCCGTCGCACCGTTCGACGGCGACACGATCAAGATCGGCATGTCGATCCCCCTGTCGGGTGGGCCCGCCGTGCTGTTCGCCCCGATTTCCGAGGGCGCCAAGGCGTACATCGAGTACTTCAACTCGGAGTTCGGCGGAGTCGACGGCATCCCGCTCGAGCTGATCGTGAAGGACGACCAGTACACGGCCGACCTGACCGTCGCCAACGTAGAGGAGCTCGTGTTCGACGACGAGGTCGACCTGATCTCGACCATCGTCGGGACGCCGAACAACCTCGCCGTCCAGGGCGACCTCAACGCCCAGTGCATCCCGCACCTGTGGGCCTCCACTGGCGCAGCGGAGTGGGGAGCGATCGAGGAGTACCCGTGGACCTCCGGTCTGCTCGTCTCGTACGACGTCGAGTCGATGGTGTGGGCCGACTTCGCCGCCGCCAACGGTGCCGAGACGGCCGGCCTCTTCTACGCCAACAGCGAATTCGGCCTGGCCTACGCCAACGCCTTCAAGGATGCCGCTGCGGAACTCGGCATCGAGATCGTCGCCGAGGAGACCATCGACCCGGCCGACTCCGGCGCGCCGAGCGGCCAGATGACCAACCTCGTCGAAGCCGACCCCGACACGATCCTCGCCGTGCCGCTCGGAGCGCAGTGCATCGCGTTCATGACCGAACTGGGCAACGCCAAGGCGGCGAACCCCGACTTCGACCCGAGCGTGTACCAGACGGCCACCTGCGCCAACGCCATCTTCTTCGGTGCCGTCGGTAACGGCGGAGCCGACGGCGTGTACACGTCGGCGAACATCAAGGACCTCAGCGACCCCGACGTGCTCGAGAACGATCCTGCCGTGCAGGACTACGTGAACGCGCTCGCCGCCATCGGCGCCGAGACGGATCCCGCCAACACCACTGCGATCGCCGCCTGGCTGAGCATGGACCTCGTGGCCCACAGCCTCATGGAGGCGGCCGAAGCGGGTGACCTGAGCCGGGCCGGCGTGATGAACGCAGTCCGCAACATCGACTACGAGACGGGCATGTTCCGCGATGGCTGCAAGGCGTTGATGAACGCCGAGGACGCCTTCGTCGGTGAGTGCACCCAGGTCCAGTCGTGGAACGGGACCGGCTTCGTCGACGAAGGTGACCTCTACGACCTCGAAGGGGTCATGGGGGTCACCGGCTAGCCGGCCACATCGGCATCGGTCAGCGTGCGGGGTCGACCACCCAGCGGCCCCGCACGTTGCCGCCCACGATGCCCGGGCCGCGATCGAGCAGCTCGGACATCGGGACCACTTCCGTCAACTCTGTGATCGCCGCCTGGGGCAGATCGGTTGCCAGCCGCTCCCAGGCGGCGACCCGCGCGTCGTAGGGGATCATCACCGAGTCGACGCCCTGCAGGCGGACGCCGCGGAGGATGAACGGCATCACGGTGGTCGGCAGGTCGAAGCCCCCGGCGAGGCCGCACGCCGCCACGGTCGACCCGTACTTCATCTGGCTCAGGAGCTTGGCCAGCATCGCCGAGCCCACGGTGTCGACGGCCCCGGCCCAGATCTCGCTGTCGAGCGGGCGGGCCGTGCCGGACATCTCCTCCCGGCTGAGGAAGGCGGACGCACCGAGGCCACGCAGATAGTCGTGGGTCTCGGACCGCCCGGTCACCGCGGTCACCTCGTACCCGGCGTCGGCCAGCAGGGCGACCGCCACGGAGCCGACACCGCCGGCCGCGCCGGTGACCAGCACTGGGCCGTCGTCGGGTGTGACGCCCCCGTCCTCGAGGGCCATCAAGCAGAGCACGGAGGTGAGCCCGGCCGTGCCGATCGACATGGCGTCACGCGTGCTCAACCCATCGGGCAGAGGGACCAGCCATTCGGCGCGGGTGCGCTGACGTTGGGAGTAGCCGCCCCAGTAGCGCTCGCCGACGCCCCACCCGGTGAGGATCACCTGGTCGCCGGGCGCATACCGGTCGTCGTTCGAGTCACGAACGGTGCCGGCGAAGTCGATCCCGGGCACCATCGGGTACGAGCGCACGATCCGACCGGCCCCGGTGAGCGCCATGCCGTCCTTGTAGTTGAGTGACGAGTAGTCGATGTCGACGGTCACGTCGCCGTCAGGGAGGTCGGTGTCGGAGAGTTGCTCGATCGAGCCGACGGGCCCGTCGTCACCCTCGCGGAGCACCAGTGCGGCAAAGGTCTCGGTCATGGCGCCGATCCTGGCACGCTGGGGCACCCATGAACCCGATCGTGACCGCCGAGTGGCTCGCCGCACACCTCGACGACGTCGTCCTGTGCGACGTCCGAACCACCATGGCCACAGCGACTCCGCACGACGACTACCTCGCGGGTCATCTTCCCGGCGCCCTCTACGTCGACATGGACGCCGATCTTGCCGACCCGCCCGAACCCCTGCTCGGGCGCCACCCGCTCCCCTCGGCCGAACGGTTCGCAGAAGTACTCCGCAGGCTCGGAGTCACCGACGGCTCTCAGGTCGTCGCCTACGACGTGGGCCCCGGCGGACATGCCGCCCGGCTCGTCTGGATGCTCCGGGTGATCGGGATCGATGCCGGGCTGCTGAGTGGTGGCCTGGCGAAGTGGGCCGGGCCGACCGAAGCCGGCGCCGTCTCGACATCGCCCGTCACTCGTGATCCTGTGCCCTGGCCGGCCGGTGCGCGCGCCGACGCCGACGAGGTGGCCGACCACATCGCCCGCGGCGGGGTCGTGGTCGACAGCCGCGAGGCGCCGCGCTACCGGGGCGAGACCGAGCCGATCGACGCCGTCGCCGGCCACGTGCCGGGGGCGATCAACCTGCCCTTCGCCGACAACCTCGCCGACGGCGAGTTCCGCGACACCGCCGAACTCGCGGCGCGGTTCTCGGTCGTCGCCACCGACGCCGACGCCGTCGTGTACTGCGGGTCCGGCGTGACCGCCTGCCACAACGCCTTGGCGATGGAGGCTGCCGGCCTCCCGCTCCCGAGGGTCTACGTGGGCTCGTGGTCGGGCTGGTCCACCGACCCGGAGCGGCCGATCGCGTCGGGCGACGGCTGAGCGGGCATCAACCGCAGGCGGCGCACGTCGATCGGTTCGCCGGTCGCCTGGTCGACCACGACCGGCTCGACCCTCCGGCCGGTGTCACGATCCACGAGCATCACCGGCGGCTCACCGGCACCGTCGTCCCACAGCCAGTCGGAACCCCACCGCCACATCGCGGCCAGCACGCCGTAGAACTCACGACCCTTCTGCGTGAGGCGATACTCGTAGCGAGGCGGATGGACCTGGTATTCGACCCGATCGAGCAGGCCCTCGTCGGTGAGACGCCGGAGGCGCGTCGTGAGCACCGAACGCGGCACATCGAGGCGCCGCTGGAACTCGTCGAAACGCTTGACGCCGCTGAACGCCTCGCGCATCACGAGCGGGGTCCACCAGTCGGCGACCAGATCGGTGGTCCGCGCGATCGGGCACGGCCAGTCGTCGAAGCGCGTCCTCCGCACGCTCAGCCCCCCGCCACCGGGACGGCGGCCTCGACCCGTTCCAGACGAGCCCGCACGTGCTTGTGGAACGGCGTCCCGGCGAACCAGTCCCGGTCCTCGGTCGCGGTCAGTTCGTTCGGCGCCACCCCCACCGCGTCACTGGCGACTCCGTCCTTGCCGAGCCCGTACCCGTTGGGCAGCGAGATGTTGCCCTCGCGCATCTCGTCGGTCACCTGGACGACGGCAACAGCGCTCCCCCGCTTGGTCGTGACGCGAGCGCGATCGCCGTCGGCGAGCCCTGCCGCAGCGGCGTCGACCGGCGACACGCGTAGGGCCCCTTCGAGATCCTTCTTCCGCCAGCTCGGATCACGCTGGATGGTGTTGGCGGTGAACGAGCGGCGTTCACCGGCGGCGAGGACGAGCGGGAAGTCGTCGTTCGGCCGGACCGGGCCGGGCTCGTCGGCCAGGCCGTCGAGTTCGTCGAGCAGGGCGGGGATGACCAGGTTGACCTTGCCGTCCGGGGTGATGACCCGCCGCATGGTCTCCTCGTAGTCGTCGGAGCTGAACGTGACGCCCTGCGGATTGGCCAGGATGTGTTCGAAGAGCTCGTCACCCAGGTTGTCGCCACCCTCGGGGTCACCGATCCCCGCCTGCCGGATCGATTTGTCCCAGAAACCGGCTGCGAGCTGGGAGAGGCCCCACACCGCTGCAGCTCCCGCGGCGTCCTTCCCGTCGGCGGTTCGAAGAGTCGGTCCCAGCGTCTCGTAGAGGAGCACCGGCAAGAGCCGACCCATCTCCGGACGCTCCGCCATCGCTCCGAAGATGGCCGCGGCGTACTCGGTCCGCCCCTGTGCCGCCGCCTCGTGGAGCGGAGCCAGATCGTCGTCGGTGTAGGCGCCGAGAGCCCGGCAGAGGCGGGAGTGGATCTCGTACTCGGGCAGCGTCCCCTCGAGTGGTTCGAGCACGGGAGGGCGGAGGTGGAAGTAGTTGTCGGGGAACTCGAGGTTGAAGAAGGTGGCCTCCCACTTCTCGAACTGGGACGAGGCCGGCAGCACGTAGTCGGCGTGGCGGGCCGTCTCGGTCATGAACACGTCGATGACCACGAGGAAGTCGAGCGCGTCGAGCGCCTCGCGCATCCGCTGCGAATCGGCGACGGAGTGCACCGGGTTGCCCGATTCGATGAGCATCCCCCGGAAGCGCTCGGGGTGATCGCCCAGGATCTCGTCGGGCATCACGTTGCACGGGACGAGCCCGGTGACGAGGCGATGCCCGGTGACCGGAGTGCTCGGCTCGCCCGCCCCCTTCTTGCCACGAGAGGAACCCGAGGCGAGCGAAGCGAAGCGAGTGTGGAGGTTCATCCCACCGCGCACACCGAAGTTGCCGGTGAGCAGGACGACCAGCTTCTCGAGGTAGCTGTTGAGCGTGGAGTGGGGGGCCATCTGGATCCCCAGGTCCTCGAAGATCGACACACCGCCGGTGGCCCCGCCGATCACCGCCGCGGTCTCGCGTACCTGATCTTCCGGAACACCGGCCTTGACGCATGCAGCAGACACGTCGACTCGTTCGAGGTGGTCCAGCAACTCGTCGAGACCGCCGGCGTTCTCGGCCAACCAGGACTTCGCGAGGTGACCTTCGGTGGCGAGGATCTTGAGCAACGCCGCGAGGAGGTGGGCGTCGCCACCCGGTGCCGGCCGGAGATGGATGTCGGCCATCTTGGCGCTCTCGGTGAGCCGGGGGTCGACCACGATGCTCGTACGATCAGGATCCTTGGCGATCGCCTTCAGGACCCGGCGGGCCTGCGGGAAGCCGTGCGACTGCCAGGGGTTCTTGCCCCAGAACACCGCCACCTCGGCGTGGTGGTAGTCGCCCCCGGTATGACAGCTCGGCTTGCCGAACAACTGGCCGTCGACCCAGAACTCGCCCGTCTTCTCCTGCGCCAGCGCGTTCGAGTTGTAGCGGATCCCGAGCGCCGAACGCGTCGCGCTGCCGTAGCCGCCACCGAGGTGGTTGCCCTGACCGCCGCCGCCGTAGAAGAGGATCTTCTCGCCCCCGTGTTCGTCGATGACGTCCTGGTAGCGCGCCGCGACCTCGGCGATCGCCGTGTCCCAATCGACCTCCTCGAAGGTGCCGTCCTCGCGACGACGGAGCGGGCTGGTGAGGCGGTTCGGGTCGTGCTGGTAGAAGCCGACCCGCAGGCCCTTCTCACAGGTGTAGCCCTCGGAGGAGGGAGTGGCCTTGTTGCCGCGTACGCGGACGAACTCACGGCCATCGAGCTTCACCTCCAGACCGCAGTTGATCGAGCAGAGGATGCAGGCGGTCGGATGCCACTCGGGGGCAGGGGCATTGTTCGTCTCGGTCATCGGCAGGTCCTTCAATCGCGTCGAGATCAGTGAGTCCAACGATCGAACGTACACGCTGGCTCCGGGGTTGTCTCGCGCGGGAGGAGCAGGGGTCAGTGCGTATGACGGCTTCGTCATCCAGCTGTTCGATGAAGGCGTCCGCCTCGTCCCGTGTGAACTTGCCACCGGCCTGGCGCTGCGTGAATCCCACTGGGCCGCGGGCATCACGGAAATCGGTGTAGCCGGCATTCTGCAGCAACGCCAGAAACTCGCGCACCTTGCCCGCAGGAGCGGGTGGGCCTGACTGCTGACCGAATGCCACGACCGCCTTGTCGCCGGTGACCATGCGCAGCGCAAGCTTGCACCGTCCGCATGACGATCCCGATGTGAGCCGCCTCGCGGGCGTCAACCCGGCACCACTGCGACCGTCCTCATCGTCCGAGACGAGGTCTGCGGTTCGGACGCCGCGGTCGTCGACTTGTGCGCGAAGTCACACCGCGAGTCGGACCGGGCGATGTGGTGACCGCCTCGTTTCCTGGCATGCTGCCTGTCCGTAACACAACCGCAATATTTGGCGACGAGAACCAATCGGCGTCGAGAGGCTGATCGATCATGATTTCTTGGCTCACCGCCGCCGCCGAGGCGCTGCTGCTCCTGCCGCTGGCGTTCGTCGCGTCATGGCTGGCGCGCAACACCATCCGAACGCTCATCCACCGCGCCGCCCGCCGCGCCCAGCGGTCCAACGGGTCCTGGAGAGTTCGACTCGACCGTTTGGGCGACGACGGCCAGGCCGACGCCAGGAAGCGGCAGCGCGCGGATGCGGTGGCCCGCATCCTGGGTCACGTCGTCACCGTCGCGATCTTCGGGCTCGGCTCACTGATCGCGCTCGACCTGCTCGGTGTCGACCTCGTGTTCGCCATCTCGAGCGCCGGATTCATCGGATTCGCGATCGCGTTGAGCGGACAGGACCTCATCAAGGACTTCCTCGGGGGCACCCGTGTCCTGCTCGAGGACCGCTACGCGGTGGGCGACGACGTCGTCTTGCAGGTCGGAGGAAACGAAGTGCGCGGCACTGTCGATCTCATCGGAACCGCCTCGATCCGGCTCCGCACCCCCGACGGCGCGACCTGGCATGCGGCCCACCACACGATCGAGTCCGTGACCAACCTCTCCCAGCTCCCCTCGATCAGTGACATCGCGGTGCCGCTCGGCGAGTGGGCGCACGCCGACGAAGCAGCCGCAGCGGAGCGTCTCGCAGAGTCGTCGAATGACGTCGGCCTCACCGGCGTCGTGTTCATGCGCGACATCGAGACACAAGCGGTTGCCGACGAACCCGAGGCCGACACCGTGACCGTTCGGGTCAAGGCCAACCGCCCGCTCAGCTCGCCCGAGGCCGACCTGGTACGGGCGAAGCTCCTCGATCGCTGAGGCTCACACCGAGACAAAGGCGCTTGGACCCTTCCTGTTCTCGGCGAATCGTGCTCATGATCGGGACGAGGAGGTGAGCCGCGTGGCGATCGAGTGGACCCGCCCCCATCGGACGACTGCGATCATGTATCTGATCGCCGCCATCGTGTTCCTGCTGACCGCGCTCCTTGGCAACACCGCCGCACCCGTCTTCCTGGTCTTGGCGATGGTGTTCGTCGTGCTCGCGCTCAACGAAGGAGTTGCCGCCCGGCGGTGAGTTCGACGACGTAGGCGATCGCTCACAGTCGGAACCTCCGGCTGGACAAACTCGAGGGCTACGGCCAACACCTGCCCCGAAACCCGGGTCGAGGACGTTCGCGAACTGCCCACGAACGGCACGTAGGTGACGGGTGCGGCATCCATCTCAGGACTCACCCGTTGAGGTCTGTCGGTCTTCAACGCTCAGCCCCG
>CBFCWZ010000001.1:0-35502 GCA_965601935.1 uncultured Ilumatobacteraceae bacterium | reverse complement strand
CTTGATCTTCGCGTCGATGAAGACGCTGCCGGAGTTCTTCGCCGACCCGACCGGTCTCCCGGAGAGCTTCCAGCTGGCCAACTTCGCAGATGCGTGGGAGCTCGCCAACTTCCCTCGCTTCCTGCTGAACTCGTTGATCTACACGGTGGTCGGGACGACCCTGTTCGTGATCATGTCGGTCTTCGTCGCCTTCCCGATCGCCCGGGGGTACGTGCGGGGTGCCGGCGCCCTGCTCACCCTGTACGTCGTGGCGCTGTTCCTCCCGCCGGCGTTGATCCCGCAGTTCCAGCTGATCCTGAACCTCGGCATGTTCAACACCCGGCAGGGCTACATCATGCTGTTCCTGGTCAACCCCATCGCGTTGATCATCATGGTCAACTACATCAAGTCGATCCCGCGCGAGCTCGACGAATCGGCCGCGGTGGACGGGTGCGGCTACGTGAGGTTCGTGTGGTCGATCCTCATCCCGCTCATCCGACCCGCCATTGCGACGGTCACGGTGATCCACGCGATCAACATCTGGAACGAACTCATCCTCGCCAACGTGTACCTGACCAACGAGGACCTCTTCCCCATCACGAAGGGTCTGATCGTCTTCGAGGGTGTCTACGGCAGCGATTGGCCCAAGCTCGCCGCTGCCATCCTGATGCTGATGCTCCCGATGCTCGTGCTGTTCATGTTCCTGCAGCGCTACATCATCTCCGGGCTGACCTCGGGTGCGGTGAAGGGCTAGCGCCCGCCACTTCGACTCGAATGACCGGGAGTTCTGTCCGTCGCCTCGGAGTCGTTCTGCTCGCCGTCGGCCTGGGTGCGGCCGTGGCCTGTGGCCCCGACGACGGCGCCTCGACCAGCACCGGTCGGACCACGTCGTCCGCAGAACCGCCTGCGACGACCTCGACCAGCTCCACCGCCGCTCCACGACCGACCACGACCATCGCGGCGCCGGAACCGGTCCCGATCGCTCCTCCCGAGGGGATGGAACTCGTCTGGAACGACGAGTTCGACGGCGACGGGATCGACCCGACGAACTGGACCTACGACATCGGGGGGTGGGGCTGGGGCAACGGTGAGGCGCAGTACTACACCGACCGGCCGAAGAACGCGCGGACGGAGAACGGACTGCTGGTCATCGAACTCCACCAGGAACGGTTCGAGGACTCGTACTACACCTCGGCCCGACTGAAGACACAGGAACTGCGCGAGTTCCAGTACGGGTGGATCGAGGGCCGCATCAAGGTTCCCAAGGGGGCCGGCACCTGGCCGGCCTTCTGGATGCTCGGGTCCGGCTTCCAGCAGGACGCTCCCGATCCCGCCGACCAGTGGCCCAATGTCGGCGAGATCGACATCATGGAGTACGTCGGTCGCGAACCGGATCTGGTCCTCGGCACGGTACACGGGCCCGGCTACGCCGGTGCCGGCGGCAGGACCAAGTGGAACCGGCAGGACTTCGAGATCGGCGACGACTTCCACACCTTCGCCATCGACTGGGACGCCGAGGGGATCCGCTGGTACTTCGACGGCGAGCAGTACTTCGACCTCCGCCCGGACGATCTGGGCGGCCGCGAGTGGGTCTTCGACAAGCCCTTCTTCATGATCCTGAACCTGGCACTCGGGGGCACCCTCGGCGGTCTCCCGGACCGTGACCTCGTGTACCCGATCCCGTACTACGTCGACTACGTACGCGTCTACCAGGACGCGGGCCGGTCGAGCTGAGCATCCCCCGGGCCGCGTCTCCACGCGGCTGGTCGACAAGGCTCAGGTGGCGGCGGTCGACCGGCGGGGGAGGAGTTCGACGGGGACGACCTCGGCGGTGGGCTCATGGATCTCACCGTCGATCAGCCGGTTCAGCAGGCGAACCGCGTGTTGCGCAGTCGCGTCGACGGGTTGACGCACCGTGGTGAGTGGCGGGTCGGTGGATTCCGACGCAGTGAACCCGTCGAACCCGGCCACTGCGATGTCGTCGGGGATGGCGAGACCTGCCTCGCGGATGGCGCGCATTGCTCCGATCGCCATCGCGTCGGACGCGGCGAAGACGGCGTCCGGTCGCTCGGCCAGGAGTGACTTCATTCCCTCGTATCCGCTCGCCTCGGAGTAGTCCCCGACGACTCGGAGCTCGGGATCGGCCACCACTCCTCTCTCGGTGAGGCCGTCGACGAAACCAAGATGCCGATCTGCGCCGGTCGTGGTGTTGGCGGGCGCGGCGATCATTGCGATCCGCTGCCGCCCGAGATCGACGAGGTGTTCCGCGACACGGCGTGCGCCACCGCGATTGTCGACGTCGACGTAGCTCACCCCGTCGGTGTCGGGCCGACCGATCATGACGATCGGCATCGAACTCGCCCTCATCCGAGTGAGAAGTGGGTCACCGATTCGTGTCGCGGTGATCAACACGCCGTCCACGAAACCCGACTCGACCACCCGGGGGTAGATCTCCCGCTCCTCCTCCTCGGTCTGGAAGAGGAACAGCGACAGTGTCGTTCCGGCGGTGTTGCCGGCGACCGTGACATCGCGGATGAGGCGGGCGAAATAGGGGTCCTCGAAGAGGTCGTGGACCCGGCTCGGGATGACCAGCCCGAGGATGCCGCTGCGCCGCGACACCAGAGAGCGGGCAGCGGCATGGGGTGTGAAACCGGTCCGACGGATCACCTCGTCGACGCGTGCCCTGGCCTCGGGGCTCACGTTCGGTTCGTCGTTGATCACCCGGGACACGGTGGACCGCGAGACACCCGCCATCCGACCGATGTCCTCGAGCTTCAACCGCATCTCCATCCTCCGATCTGCCAGGGGGCTGGGAGCGCTCTCGGCTGAGACTACGCCAGCCGGCACTGGACGTCAATGGAGGCGGTATCGACGTGGTCGTCTCGACTTCTCGACGCGACTCATCCTCCGACCTGCGAGAACGGTATGGTCAACGCGGCTCTGAGGCCGCTGATGGAGGAGGAGATCCGGCGTCGCAGAAACCTGATCGGCCCCTTGACCTCCTCCCGTCGAGATCCTACGCTGTATGAGAGCGCTCCCAGAGTCACCTATGACGCTTACCCTTGAAGACATCGGGCGCATGGCCGGCGTTTCGCGGTCCACCGTGTCCCGGGTGATCAACGGGGACGACAATGTCCGGCCCGAGGTGCGCCAGCGAGTGCACGACGTGGTCCGCCGAACCGGATACGCGCCGAATGCGGCGGCACGCTCTCTTGCGTCCAGCCGAACCGGCGTCATCGGCCTCGTCATCCCGAGCCGGGTCCACGACCTGTTCGAGGATCCCTACTTCGCCCGGCTGATCCAGGGCATCTCGACGGCGAGCAACGCCGCCGGCATCACCCTGTCGCTGTTCTTGTTCCAGTCCGAGCACGAGGAGCGCGAGCTGTACCCCCGGGTGGTCGAGTCGGGCTTCATCGACGGGCTCATCATCACGGCGACACGAATGGGCGACCCGCTCCTCGCCCACCTGCTCGACAGCGGGATGCCGCTCGTGGTGGTCGGCCGGCCCGACACCGACGGGGTGAGCTACGTCGACGTCGACAACGTCGGCGGTGGGCGGGCAGTTGCGTCGCATCTGTGGGATCTCGGTCACCGACGCATCGCGCTCCTGGCGGCGCCGTCCAACACGACGGCCGGGCTCGATCGGTCGCAGGGCTTCGTGGACGGGTTGGCCGACGCAGGCGGCGTCCTCGACCCTGCACTGCGTGTCGAAGGTGATTTCAGCGAAGCCAGCGGCTACCGGGGAATGCAGCGACTCCTCCCGCTTCACCCCGAGGCGGTCTTCGTCGCGTCCGACACGATGGCGCGAGGCGCGCTGAGGGCGTTGCGCGAACAGGGCCTCGATGTGCCCGCCGACATCGCCGTGGTCGGGTTCGACGACATCTCGCGTGGGATGGCCGAGACCTGGTTGACGACCGTTCGCCAGCCCGTGGCCGACAGCGGCGGGCACGCCGTTCGACTCCTGAACGAACTGATCCGCAACAAGGACGCGGTGGCCCGGAGCGAGATCATGCCGGTGGAACTGGTCGTGAGGGGCTCGTCGGATCCCTCCCGAACGCGCCGGGGGTCCGGTTCCGGCACCGTCGTTCCCGCTGGACGCACTGCCCGCTCTCCCCGTGATGCCCAGAGGCCGCGCACAGCGCATGGCCCGTCCCCATCCGATCAGGCCACGAACGACGACTCACCCGTCACGACGACACGTCCGGGCAACAGAGGTACACCGACATGACCATTGGCCGGGTCGTCGGTGTGGGACTGCAGTTCCTCGTCGCCCCACCCCAGGGTCGGCCGACGCGGCGAACGGCCGGAGTCGGCCCTCCGTGATCGACCTGCAGCCCGATCGTCGGCTCACCCGGGCCCAGGCCGAGTCGGTGCTCGAGGCCTGGTTGGGCGTTCCCGTCACCTGTTCGGACATCATCGCGTTGAAGGGCGGAATGGTGAACTCGGTCTTTCGACTGCAGTTCGACCGGGAGCCACATCGTGCCGTGGTCAAGGTCCACGGCGCCGGTGATGACACCTTCACCGCCGAGGCCCGGGGACTGGATCACCTCCGTGTCGAGACGGCGTGTCCGGTTCCGCGCGTCCATGCAGTCGACGACTCCGCTCGTCTCGTTCCGCACGCGTACCTTCTCCTGAAGGACATTCCCGGGGTGTGTCGTGCCGCAGCCGATCTCGGGACGAGCGAGCGCTCCGACGTGGAGGTCCAGCTCGCGTCAGTTCTGAGCGAGCTGCACGACCACACCGGTCAGCACTGGGGCGAGGTCCGCGCAGGTTCGGCCGACGTGTCGTGGGCCGACGTCTTCAGTGCCCGGCTCGCCGGAGCCCGAGCTCACCCCGAACTGCCACGTCGACTCCCACAAGAGACGCTCGCCGAGGTCGATCTGTCGATCGACCTCTGCCGGGCGGCACTGGGTGACGCCGGTCGGCCGACCCTCGTCCACGGAGACGTGTGGGACGGGAACATGATGTTGGAGCGCCGGCACGGTGTCTGGCGGATCGCCGCCCTGCTCGACCCCGATCTGCAATTCGCCGATGTCGAGCTCGAACTCGCCTATCTCGAGGTCTTCGACGCCGATCGACGGTGCTTCTTCGACGCGTACACGGACTCGCACCCCTTGCGCTCCGGGTACGAACATCGGCGGCTCTTCTACTGGCTGCACACTGCACTCGTCCACGTCGCGTTGTTCGGCGATCAGTTCTTCTGCGACTACACCTCCCGCACCCTGGATCAGATCCACCGCCGTTGAGCCTCGACCCGTCCACTCGCCGCCCGCGGGACGTGGCGGCCCGGACCTCATGGTGACACCTCGGCATGACGCGAACCCCCTGTGTCCTGCAGATGATCCCTGCTCTGGAGGTTCGGCATCGGCGATCCCGATCGCCAGACGTCACGGTCTCCGATCACAGTTCGACACGCAGCGAGCGGATGCCGAGGTGTTCGGCGGCGTCTTCGATCACGAGCATGGCTGAGCCGGGCGACGCGGTGGCGTCTGCCGTCACCGTGATCGTCGAGCCGGCGACCGACGTTGTCACGCCGTCGGGCAGATCGCCGGTCACCTCGAACGGGGCCGTCCCGCCGTCGATCTCGAGCGTGAGCGGGCCGCCCGCCTCGCTGACGACGTAGGGGCCACCGGCCGCAGGTGTGTCGATCGTGAAGTTGGGGTCGACGGTGAGGTCGAAGTCGCGGTCCACCGTGACGGCACCGCGGCCGAACGTGACCCGCACGCGGAAGGTGAGTGACGCCTCGAGCGCCCTGGTTCCGCCGAGTTCGAACCGCCAGAGGTCCATTCGCTCGTCGTCGGCCTGCTCGTGGACCAGGGTCCGGCCGTCCGTCGGAGTCACGACGATGCGGCCGGCGCCGGCCACGTCGAGCGGCAGGTTGCGGATGTGCTCGTCCGCAGCGGAGATCGTCGTGTCGGCGAGCACCGGGATCTCGGTGGTCTCCACGGAGAAGTCGCGGACCGGGATCCAGAACTCCTCGTCGAGGTAGGAGCGGACACCGGCTCGGGTCGGCTCGTCGCGGTGCTCGAAGTCGAACAGTTCAGGGTCGTCCCCGCGGACCGGCCGCCAGACGCGGACCCGGTTGCGGACGGGGAGACCGCCACCAGGGTCCCCGAACACGAGTGTCCAACCCCGTCCACCGGCGACGCGCTCCACCGAGACGGCGCCGTCGGCCTCGGCGATCCAGTCCGTCGTGTCCTGGCCGGTCACTGCCAGGTGGGCGCGTTGTGTGGTCATCCGCGAGACGTCGCCACTCGGAATCGGGGGCGGGGGGCCGGCCGTGGCCGCGGCCAGTGGCATCACCCACTCGACGTCGTCATCGTCGACCTTCACTTCGCCGGCCACCGTCACCGTCGCGGTGTACGTGAACGGGTCGAGGTCGCCCGTGTTGCGGAACCCGTCCCAGGCCGTGAAGGTGTAGGTGCCTTCGCTGTTGGGCACGAAGTAGAAGCCCATCGCCCGCGTGACGGCCGGCCCCGCGGGTGTCATGCTCCGCGGTGTCGGCTCGAGCCGCCGCCCGACCGGTACCTCGACGAAGTCGTAGTCGACACGGATCGCGCTCCCCGGGTTCGCCGGGTCGGGGAGTTCTGGTCCCTGCACCTGGCGCGCCGTCAGGAGGCTCGTGTCGGCGACCAGATCGGGCCGGAGCAGGGCCGGTCCGCCGCCCGGGGCCGCCGTCAGCCGGATGTCGACGAAGTCCACGTTGCGGCCACGGGCGAAGCGCTCGATCAGGTGGACGAGCTCGGTCGGGGCGTCGCAGCGATCGTACGGCAGGTACCGGTCGAGCATGTTGAGGTAGATCATCACTCTCACGCTCTCACCGAGGGAGATCGACCGGTCGGCGTCGCGGTTCTCGACCAGTAGCGCATTGCCGAGCCGGAGGCGGAGGGTGCGGTTGTTGTCGTCGTCCACCGTGAGGAGCGTGGAGTAGATGTCGCCGGTCCACCGGCTGGCCTGTTGCTCGAGTGGGTTCGTCGGCCCGTCGGGGAGCAGCAGCGGCACCATGCCGATGAGCGGCGTCCAGCTCCGCATGTCGAGTGCCCTCGCGGCGAGGTTGGCGAAGTACAGCCCCCAACGGTCGCCCGCGTCCGCGTCGGGGTCGACCTCGGGGATGTGGTTGATGATCTGCTGGTTGACGGGGTTGAACACCTGCCCCCAGTCGGAGAAGTTGAGGGCGAGCAGGCGCCGCTGTGCGTCGTCGTCGCCCAGTGCCGGGCCGAGGATCACGAAGGTCCAGACGAGCTGCATCAACCCGGCCATGCTCAGCATCTCGAAGACGTTGGTGTCGTCGAACCCCACACTGTCGTCGAGGTGATCGAAGGGATGCCACAGCATCCAGTCCGGGCGCTCCTTCCCGGCGGCGGCGAACGTGTCGGCGGTCGTGCGGAACAGGCCCTGCAGTGGAAGGGCGCCGAGCAGCGGACCCCAGTAGATGTTCTGCACGGTGTGCGCCAGTTCGTGTTCGTCGAGCGCGTCGCCGAGGCTCCAGCGGATCCGCGGCTCGTCGGGCACCTGCGTCTCGGCGGGTCGACAGAACACCGGCGCGCCGCCGGGCAGTGGACGCTGCACGGCAGGTGTCGCTCTGGCGAAGGCGCGCACGTCGACCTCGAAGTCGTGGACACCTGGCGCAGTGGCCATCGACTGGGTGTGGCGACGTGGATGGGTGTTGTCGAGGTCGGGCTCCCAGCGGAGCGTGCCGTCGTTCTCGGTGATCCGCACCGGCGAGGAGAGCACCCAGTAGTGGTCGCTGCCGATCGTGAGCGGAGTCCAGAAGTCCTGGTAGTCGGGGTGGAGGTCGGGGACCGGGGCCGACGGCTTGACGAAGAAGCGCCATCCGAGTGGGGCGCGTTCGGGAGTCGGGGCACCTGTGCCCGGGTCGCCGACGAGTGAGTAGGCACGGGGGACCAACCCCATGATCTGCGCCGGCCATTCGCCGTAGTCGCCCGGGACGTTCCCGCTGACGTGACGGATGAAGCGGTCGGCGGCGATCCGCCCGTCGTGGTCGTCGTGCACCATTGCCAGGATCTCGATCGCGAAGTCGGGTCCGAGTGCCGGTCCACCGGTCGGGGCCATCGGGTCGACGAGCACGATCGTCGTCGCCGAAACAGTCGCGACCGTCCGGACCGAGATGGCGGGGCCGATCTCGAAGAGGACTGCGGACCCCGCGGGGAACACCTCGTTCGAGCGTGTCTCGACCGTGACCGTCGTGCCCGACGACGTGGCGACCTCGCCCGTGTCACGGTCCCGGTCGGCAGCGTGGAGCCGCGCCAGGCGAACCGCCGCGCCGGCAACTGAAACGACCGCCCCGGGGATCGGCGGGTCGAGCGTCAGCGTCGCCGGGCTGCCGTCGGCGGCGGCCGTCACGTTCGTGGCGACGGCATGGTGAGGGTCACCTGCCGCCGGGTGGACGGCGATCATGTCGTCGATCTCGAAGTCGTGGTCGCCGGTGACGGTCACCGTTGCCGGATCTCCCGCCGGATCAGGGACGGTCCCCCGGCCCACGGTCCCGTCCGGTGCCAGCAGGAACGCGTTGGCTGCGTCGATCCCGGCGGGGGGAGCGACGGTCAGGTCGAGGTCGGCGCGCACGGTCCGGATCTCGCCGTACACCACCGGCTGCTCGGCCGATGGTGTGGTGGGAGTCGGCGTGATGGCCACGACGTCCCCGACGCGGACCCGGTGGCCGGGTGCGGCGGTGGTCAGGCTGCGATTGGCCGGGGTTTCGGCGGTCACCGGCGGCGCCGTCCACCCGGCGCTCGAACCGGCAGCCGACCCGGACGCCACCGAGAGCTCGGTGACCTCGATGGACGTGCGGAAGGAGTCGACCTGGAACCGGCTCGGGAGAGTGCTGTCGAGGAGCAGGATCGGCGTGTCGCCGGTCAGCACTCCCTGGATTCCGGCAAAGGCGGGTTCGATGTCATCGTCGCCCACCCGGATCCGGATCGCATCCCCCCCGGCGAGCCCGGTGTCGTTGGAGACGGCGATCGCGAACCACTGGTCGCGCATGATCTCGCCCCGGCTCGACACCGTTGCGTGAACCGGGTATTCGGTCACCGTGACCCGTCCGTCGTCATCGGGCTCGCGGGGGGCCGCCATCACCTCGCGCATCGGCTGGGCGAGGAGGATCGAACCGCTCGTGTGTGCGGCCCCGTCTGTGGCGTGGTCCTCGAAGGCCTGGTCGGTGCCCCGCACGGCCACGCGGTTACCCCCGCCGCGCGTCCACCAGCTGCCATGGATCCAGCGGCGGTTGTCGTCGTCGACGCTCTCGACGACGACGATCGATCCTCGTGCGGTACGCGAGAAGGCGGTCGCCCCGCCATCGGGCGTGCCGTCGGCCGCAGGTGCACCGGCGACGTCCTGGAGCATCAGCACACAAGCCCGGTCGAGCATCGTGAAGTAGTGGCGGTTCTCCCAGGCGACATGACCGATCGTGACCGCGCGGTCGTTGCCGACACCACCGCCGGCGATCGCCCGCGGCAGGAAGCCGTTGAGGGCGAGAGCGGCCGTGCCGAGTGTCGTGCTCCCCGCCAGGCCCTTCATGTTGACGAACGAGTGGTGGGGCCATGGATGGTCGGTGAAGATGAAGGCGATCAATCCCGCCAGCTCGAGGTAGATGTCGAGGGGGAGGAAGAAGAACACCGACAGCGAGGTGAGCGGGAATCCCCAGGTCGGGGCGAGGATCAGGCTGAGGAAGAAGTTGCCCCACGCGAAATGCCCGTCGAGGTCGGGGCGGGAGAGGGGGTCGAACCGGCTGATCGCCACGGGATGGGTGGACGTTCCTGGCGACTCGCGACCTCGGGCCAGTTCGTGGGGCGTCGCGCCGGCGAGGACACGCGGGTCGTCGGGCCCGCCGTGCCAGGGATCGGGCGTGAGGAAGGACGCCGTCTCGGGGTCGAGAAGTCGGCAGCCGACGCAGATCAGCCCACTCGACCGGTCGGCCATGTGCCCGAACACGGTCGGCCGGTAGGGGGCGGTGATCCGCCCGTACGGGTTGCCGATCGTGTCGTCCGTTCGCCAGCTGCCGTCGGCTCCGGGCGTGGCGACGGCGACGAGCGTTCCGAGCGGGTCGGTGAGGTAGGCCTCGGCGACGGGGGTGCCGACGGGGCCGTCGAGACGGGCGATGACGCGCCCCTCCCACCACAGGAACGTGTGGATCGCACGGCCGTCGGCGTCGGTGACCGCCCAGAGGCGTCCGTCCACGTCCCGGTGCTCGTCCAGACGTTCGCCATCGGTGGAGACCCACACGCGCCGGCCGAGCGCGTCCCAACCCATCTCGGTGCGGCGTCCGTCGGGGTGGTCGACGGCGACGAGTTGGTCGAGCGAGTCGTAGCGGTACCTGGTGGCCCGTGTCTCCGCCCGTCGAACCGTGCGGCGGCCGGCCGCGTCGTGCTCGTGGCGCACCGTCGGGCGCCCACCCCCGGTCAGCGCCGTCGTGCGTCCGACGGTGTCGGTCCGCACACGCCGCCTGCGTCCGTCGGTGGACACCGCGATGATCGCATCGGGTCGGTCCTCTTCTGACGGGCGGAACTCCCATCGCACCTCCGCCGGGCCGCTCCAGGCGACGAGGCGACCCCGAGCGTCGCGCTCGTAGCGGTGGGAGATGCCGTCGACACCCACGCGGCCCACGACTCGGCCGCCCCGGTCGAGCTCGGTCGTGACACCGCGTCCACCGTCGGTCGGGAGGGCGACGACCTTGCCGGCGCTCGCCCGCTCGTCCCAGCCCCAACCATTGGCGAATCGCACGGCGCGCCCGTGTTCGCCGCTCGACGCCAACTCCACCACCAGCCCTCCATCGTCCGTCTCGACCCGCCAGCGACCGGCCCCGGTCGGGCGGACATGCAGATCGCTCGCCGAGCCGGGAACGGTGACACGGGTCGGGCGGCCCGCCTCGTCGCGGTCGATGCGGAGGACCATCCGGGCAGTGGTGCTGCGTCCGTCGGCGGTTCGTCGTTCGACGCGGGTCGAGTGTCCCTGGCGGCCGACGGTCGTCGTGCCGGTCGGGTCGTCGCCGACGACGCTCTCGCCGTCGGCTCGCAGTGAGAGCAGCGGACCGGCATCGTCGCAGAGACGGAAGGTCCGTCGGCGGTCATCGCGGTCGAGCAGGAGTATCGATCCGTCGGCGCGCTCGATGCGGCGGGTGCCCCGTGCGGCGTCGTGGATCCTCACCTCGGTCATCTCACGTTCCCACGCTGACACTCGTCGAGGCTCCGCCCGCCAGCCCACTGAGTTCGTCCAACAGGCCGTCCCACTCGCGCTCCACGCCCTCGAGCACGGAGGAGAATGCTGCCTCGAGCCGGGCGACGAGCTCTCCGGCGATGTCGAGGTCGATCGACGCGACGAGTTCGAGCGCGTCGGTGAGGGCCGCTGTCCGCTCGACCAATGGGGCCAGCACGACGGACGGCCGCAGCAACTCGAGGTCGGAGCGCAGGCCGGCGAAGGGATCGAGATCGCCCAAGAGATCTGCGGGATCGAGCTCCTCGACGATTGCCACGGCGACATCGAAGACATCACCCAACTCCTCCGCGACGGTGGCCGGCGAATGCAGGGCGAGCAGGTCCACCGCCACGTCGACGACCTGACGAGCCTCCACCTCGATGACCCCGGGGTCGAGCGCCGTCAACTCCTCGGCGACCGCGGTCACGACGGCCTGGAGCCGCGCCGCCAGGCTCGTCGGCATGAGCGGCTGCATCCCTGCGATCAGCTCGTCCCAGAGATCGAGGAGACCGACGCTGAGCTCGTCGACGAACCCGGCGAGCGTGGTGGAGATCTGCTCGCCGATCTGATCGAGCTCCTGCACCAGCGGCGCAGGATCGAGTGGGTCGATGAGTGCGTCGATGAAGCCGGCCACTTCCTCACGCGGGTCGACGAGTTCATCGAGCAGCGGGCCGGGGAGGAGTTCGTCGAGGGCGCGGGTCAGCAGCCGGATGCTGCGCCCGACGCCGCCCGGCGAGGCCGCAGCATCGACGCGCCCGGCCTCGTCGAGCGCCGGTGCGGTCACGGACGCCTCCAGCTCCACCCGCGCCTCCAGCCGGACGGGGCCGATGGCCGCGTCGAGGCGCGCCCTGGCAGCCGCCTCGAGTGTGAGCCCGTCGAGCGCCGACTGCAGGCCGACCAGTCGCGCCCGGGTGGCGGCGAGCGGACCGTCACCGGCGGTCGCGTCGAACCAGCCCCGGCGCTCGTCGAGGGCAGCTGCCAGCCGGGTCGCCATTCCGTCGGCCGGGTCGAGCAGTGACCGGAGCGTCCTGGTCGCGTCGGCGACGAGGCCGAGGCCCTCACCCACGACGTCCCGGCCGAGACCGTGCAGGCGGCCGCGGATCTCGGCCACGAGGGCGGCGAGGGGCCGGATGATGTCGCCGAAGCGGAACAGCTCGTCGGTGGCCTCGGGGAGGGCGGCACCACCCTCGGCGCGGCGGCCGAGTTCCTGCCCCACTGCCTCGGTGAGCATGGTCGGCGAGTCGGAGATGCCCCCGAGCACCTCGTTCATCGCGGCCTCGACGTCGATCGAGGAGAGGCTTCCGTGCAACTCGTCGTACGCGTGGCGCAGCGGAGCGAACAGAGGAGCGGGATCCAGCAGCCCTCGTAGCGTGGCGAGCAGTTGCTGGAATTCTGCTTCGAGCGGAGCGATGAGGGTACGTGGGTCGGCGCTGCGAATCGCGCCCAGTAGGCGGTCGAACACGTCACTCAGCGCGTCGGTGAGCGGGGCGAGGGAGATGTCGTCGAGCTTCGCCAGCAGGTCGTCGAAGGGTGGGTCGAGTTCACCGATCAGGGCCTCGGGCGTGACCCGTTCCAGAGCGGCACCGAGGTCGGACCACAGTTCCTCGATCGGTTCGAGCAGCGCGCCGACGTCGATCTCGGCCATGGCGGCCTCGAAGGGTTCGCTCAGCTCGACCCCGAGGTCCATCGCCTTCAGGGTCGACGCGACGCCGGCGATCACGGCCTTCAGGGCGTCGGGCACCTGGCCACCGTCGAGTGCCCCCTGCACCTCGGAGCGGATCGCCGACAGCGCCTCCAGTACCTGCGCCCCTGCGGCGTCGAAGTCGATCGCGTCGATCTGGACCACGAGCGCCTCCAGTTCGTCGGCGATCCCCTCGATCAGTGGTGTCGCCTCATCGATGATCTCGCCGAGCGGGTCGACGACCTCGTCGACTGCGTCGCGGAGTTGCTCGATCGGGAAGTCCGAGAAGACCCCGTTGACCATCGCGACGAGTTCGTCGACGGCGTTCTCGACGGACGACGTGTCGAGCTCCTGGAGCGGCGGAACGAGTGCACGGATCGGTGCCACGATCTCGTCGAGCACGTCGAAACCTCGGAACGTGAGGATCTCGTTCTGGAGCTCGCGCAGTGCGGTGACCACCGTGTCGCGTACCTCTTCGAGCGGGAGTGCACGGATCTGGCGGACGACCAGCTGCTGTCCCCGTTCGATGCCGTCGAGCAGATCCCCGAGAGGGCCCTCCGTGGCGAACTTCGTGAGCTCTCCACGGGCCTCGGCGAGGCCGGCGGTGATCGACCCGGAGGTGACGGTGTCGAGGGCGGCGGCGATCTCGCGCAGCGGCCCGACGAGCACCTCGAGCGAGTCGATGCCGCGTTCGGGCAGATGGGCCCGCAGGTCGTCGAGGCTCGACGCCAGGTCGAGGTCGGTGAGCTGGTTGCGGGCGCTCCGGAGATCGGCTGCAACGCCGTTCACGAGACGTGGCAACTCGGTCGAGGCGAGCAGGTCGAGGGTGTCCGAGACCTGCTCGACGGCACCGACCAGCGTCTCGATCTCGAGGTCGTCGGCCGGTCCGGCGGCGGCGATCGCCGCGTCGATCTCCACGTCGAGCGACACCAGGAGCCCGGCGACGCGCGAGTGGTCGCCTGCACCGGCGACGATGGAGAGCGACCCCGAGAGGCCGACGGCCAGCGCCGAGATCGCGCCCAGATCGAACCCGCCGATGCTCCGCAACACGACCTCGGCCAGAACAGCCGGGTCGTCGATGCCCCCGCCGAGCCGGGCGAGCTGGTCGAGGGCGTCCTCCAGCACGTCGGGAACGTCGAAGCCGAGGGCGTCCGCGGAGCGACCCACGACGTCGGCGATGAGCGTCGAGAGGTCGAGTGACTGCCCGACCTCGGTGAGGAGCCGATCGACGAGCTCATGTCCGTCACCACTCGTGAGCACGTCGACGACACCGGTCATCAGATCGGTCAGCGCGGCGATGGCCTCCACCAGCTCACCCAACTCGGCGACGTCGGGGAGGTCGAACATCGCGCCGAGGTCGTCGAGCACCGACCGGGCGAGCACGAGCATCGCCTCAGGGTCGTTGTCGATCTGCTCGACCGTTTCGATCAGCGGTCCGAGATCGCCGAGCAGTGAACCGACATCGAGGGAACCGAGGTCGAGTTCGCCATCGACGTCGACGGCGGTGCGCACGCGCCCGAGTGCGTCGTCGATGGTGGCGAAGTCCAGCGTCGCCAGCTGTTCGATCACTGTCATGTCATGTGCCGTTCTTCGGTCGCGCGTAGCGAAGCGTGAGATCGGTCAGCTCGATCGCGCAGTAGAGGGCGCTGGCCAGCGTGAGCGGCGCCGACGCGCTCGCACCCCCGGCGAACCCGGCGCCGGGCAGGCTGGCACGGGTGACGGTGAGGGTCGGCTCGTCGAGGGTCAGGAGCGTCTCGCCCGCGAGGAGGATCGGCCGACCACCCGGGTCGGGATCGATGATCGCGAGTCGTACGAGCGGATCGGGTTCGCCGACCCACCAGAAGGTCCCGGTGGTGGCCGTGGCCGAGATCCCGATCGGCCGGTCGATCGGGAGCGGCGGATCGAATGTCGCCCAGACGACCTCGAAGTCGTCGGACGCGGTCGAGGCGCCGACGGTCGACACGGCGGGAGGAGCAAGTGGGGCGTGGTCGGCCCCGGGCGAGCAGTCGACCACGTGGATCGACATCTCGCAGGCGGCCGGGGCACGTCCGACGACTCCGACCCGAGCCAGTTGCTCGTCGCGGAGAGCGCCGGGCGGCAGCACACGCACGACGGGCTCGGCTCCGACGACGGTTCCTGCCACGGCACGGTCGGAGGGGAGCAGGTCGGAGATCTCGGCGAGCCGGATTCCGTCGTAGCGGACGTGGACGTCGGCCACCACCGACGAGGGCAGCTCCGCGGGCAGGTCTCCGTCGAGCGGAACGCCGGTCGGGTCGCCCGCGAGCGCAGCGGTCGTCGTACCGGACACGTTGCGGAGCAACGCACCACGCACGGCGGGGATCGACAGGCCGACCCGGCCCGGACGGGCCGCGGTGACGGTGACCTCGCCGCCCAGGGGCCCACCCGCGGCGAACGCGGCGTCGAGGAATCCCTGCACCCCGACGGTGAGGTCCGCGTCGGCGGTCGGGGTGCCCGGGAGCAGCGTCTCCGGGAACGACCACAGCGTGGCTCCGTCCGGCCCCGCCACGGTGAGGCCGTGCGGATGGGGTGCCGCCCACCCGGTGACCCGGTCGACCTCGAGGGTGTGGGAGTCGGTGAATTCCGGTGCCTCGCCCTTCACCAGCGCGAGGCGGATGGATGCTGCTTCGAGGTCGGGGAGGCTGAGGGTGCGGTCGTGCAACGAGCCGCCGACGAACATCGCTGCGCGTTGGCCACGCGCCCGGACGGCGGGGACCGTGACCACCGGAGCGAAGTACCGCCCGGACGGGTCGACAGGAGTGACGGCCAGGCGCCAGTCGTCGAGGTCTGCTTCGTCGGAGAGGTCGACGTCGGCGGTGGCATCCCGGAGCCCGGCCAGATGGAGGCTGCGGACCCGGTGACCGGCCGGGATCTCGACGACGATCTGCCCCGCGTCGGCACGATGGACGATCTCGCCGAGCGGGATCGGTGCGGCGTTCCAGCCGGGGGGCCCGATCCGCAGCACGGTCGGGTCGACCTCGATGCCGTCCGTGCCGGCGAGCGGCTCCCAGTCGAACGGGATGCGGATCGGCTCGGGGCCGCAGTCACGGGTGGTGAGGATCGGGAGGAGGGCAGCCTGCGCCAGGGTCGTGAAGACGGGCAGTTGGACCGAGACCGCCGACTTCGCGAGGAGCAGCACGGCGTCGATCATCATCAGGCAGTCACCTCGATCGAGAAGCGTGCGAGTTCGATTCCGATCTCCGCGCCGTCGCCCGTGTCCGGACGGGCGACGGACACGACGAGGTGGTCGGTGGCGGCCTCGGCCGGTGGGACGTACTCGACGGTGGCCGTCCCGTCGGTCAGCGCGATCAGGCGGCTCCCCGGCGGCCCGGAGTCGCCTCCGGCGAGAGTTCCCGCTCCCGGCCGGCCGCCGGCGTCGATCACGCGCACGGCGACGGCCCCGAAGCTGTCGGCGGCGACACCCTGCCCGTCGAGCAGGGTGGTTCCGCCTGCCGACGTGGTCAGTGTCAGGGCGATCGACCCGTCGCCGGCACGCAGCCGGAGCGGCCACGGGGCCAGGTCGACCGGCCTCGCCACCGTCCGCACGCGGGCCTCGGCGATGGGTGCGCCGGTGATTCCCGGCGCATCCGGTGGCCAGAACCAGCCGACGACGTGGAGCAGCAGGCGCGGCAGACCCTCCTCGGGGGCGGTCCGGGCCGAAGTGACCTCCAGGCTCTCGATGACGAAGCCAGGATCGTCGGCGGGTGACTCCAGCGTGGGTGTCCGGGCGAGCTCCGGGCGGTCGAGTTCGTAGAGGAGGGCGTCGAGCCCGGCAACCGCCTGGGGGCGGCCCTGGTTCGTCGCCGCGCGGACCTCGATGGCGACGTCGCAGTCGAGTCGCACGACGCGGCGCGGGTCGTCCGCACCCGGTGCCTGTTCAGGACGGGTGCTGCCGAAGTCGGGTGCGAGTCGGCGGGCCTCCACCACAGCGACCGTGATCGAGGGCTGGTTGCTCGCAGCCGGTCCGGGCGCCACCTCGACACGGCCGGTGAAGGGGGCGGGTAGGCCGCTACCGAGGAAGTCGGCGAGACGGGATTCGAAGTCCGTGAGCACGACCACCTACTGCGGACGGCGGAGGTCGGGGCGAGTGATGCGTTCGGTACGGCGGAGCAGCTCGTCGAGTGAGGTGCGGGTCTCGTCGATCCGGGCGTCGAGGTCGCGTTCGATCTCGGTGCGGGCGGTAGTGACGCGCTCATCGACCAGCCGCGGGATCCGTTTCTGCATCTCGGCGAGGGCCCGGTCGACCCGCTGTCGCTCGGCGGCCATCTCGGCGCGCATGCCGGATGTGACCTTCGAGTCGGCGGCGAAGGCGTCGGCGCGGGAGGCAGCCCTGGCTGCGGCAACGCGCTCCTCGACCAGATCCGTGAGAGTCGTCCTCGTGCGGGCGAGCTCGCGGGCGAGCTCCTCCGCACGCGCCGAGGCGGTGGCGCTGGCCTTCTCCGCGGCTGCGATCTGCCCGGCGAGCGGGTCGACCCGTGAGGTGAGGCTGGTGATCGACTCGTCGATGGTCGCCCGGAGCTCCTCGCGGAGGTTGCCGAGCCCGTCGGAGATGTTCGCTTCGAGGTCGCCGCGGAGAAGGCCGAGCTGCCCGTCGACTTCGGTCCGAATCGTCGTGGTGAGAGAGCTCAGTGCCTCGTCGATCGTGCCGCGGACGGCGTCGTCCCCGGCGGAGATGTCGGCGGTGAGCTCGGCGCGGAGCTGATCGGCGAGTTGTCCTCCGATCTCCTCGGCGCGGGTGGCCGCGGCCGCGGTCGCTGCGCTCTCCGCAGCTGCGAGCCGAGCGTTGATGTCGGTGGTCAGCCGTCCCTCCAGCTCGGTGTTCGAGGCGTCCGCCTGCTCCCGCGCCGCGGTCCGGGCATCGGCGACCAACCGCGCGCGGAGTTCATCTGAGATGGAGTCGTCGCGGACGTTGCCGAGGGCCTCGTCGAGCTCCTCCTCCGTCACGAGAGTGTTCTCCAGCTCGGCGAGCCGGAGTGCGAAGGTCGTCGCGTTGAGTTCCTCGCCGTCCGGTCCGGTCAGCCGCGTCCGCAAGCCCTCGAGCGCCCCCAGCCGATCGACGAGCGAGGAGATCGAGATGGTGTCGCCGTCCACCTCGAGATCGCGGGCCAACGTGGACACGCGATCGAGGTCGGTCTGCAGAACGGCGAGCGTGGATCGAACGTCGGTGACGGCGTCGCGCGCGTCGTCGAGCCCGTCGACCTTGCGGGTGACCCGGGTCAGGTTCGATTCTCGGGCGAGGTCGGCCGCCTCCAGGCGGTTCGCCGCGGCGCGGACACCGGTGAGGTCACCGGCCACGCCGTCGATGTTGGCGCGGAGAGCGTGGATCGTGCGTTCGAGCTTGGCGACCCGGGCGACGGACCCCGGATCGGTGAGCGGACCTTTCTCCAGGCGGGCGCGCAACACCGGGTCGAGCCAGGCTGCGGTGACCTGGTCGGCGTGGCTGTGTGGCGCGACGGCCGTCTCCGCCTCGGTGACCACGGCGCGGGCGACCTCGAGGAGCGCCTTGACCACGACATTCCAGTCGTCGGCCTCGATGAGCTCACCCGGCCGACGGTCGCGCAGCGGGAGCAGTCGCTCCACGAGGGCGGCAATCCGTTCGATCTCGGCAACGTTGGACATGAACCCTTCCTTCGCGGTTGACGCGGCTCAACGCCGCGTGGCGAACGTGAACTTGGAACCGCCCGCGGCGAGCCCTGTGCGGCGATAGGTCTCCAGCTCCTCCTCTGGCGCCGTCTGGACACCGCTGGTGCTCAGCTGCTCGGCCATCACCAGCACCCGCTTGGTCTCGGGCGCGGCGAGGAACACCTCCGCCTCCGTGCCCTGCGTCGTGGCGATCCGGTTGACCTCCGACGCCAGAGCCGCCCCCGTTGCCGACATCTTGCGGGTGAACTCCGTCGGCGTGGCCTGCAGGGACAGCTCGAGGTCGTCCATCCGCCGCAGCACCGAGTCGCGGGCCGGCCCGACCACACCTGCCAGGTCGAGCATGTCGGTGGTCGCACGGCGCACACTCTGGTTCTCGATGTCGCGGCGCAGCTCGAGCAGGCTGCGGCCGAACGACTCGACGAACCGTCTGATGTTGCCCTGGACCTCGTCGATCTTGGCCGCGATCTCGGGGTGGTCGTGCCCGCTGGGACTGACCAGCCGGGTCAACTCCAACACCGATCCCGCGAGGTCGCTGACGGCTGCGACGAGCTGGTTCCAGTCGTCGGCGCGGATCACCTCGCCGGGTGCCTTGCCGGCGATCGGGGCCACCGCGCTGCGGACGGCACTCGCCGACTGTTGAATCGGAGTGAGATCCGCGTCGGGCAGGTCGCGGATGGGGTTGTCCTCGAAGCGGGTCGACGGGACGGGAACCGGCACATAGATCGGCCGGGGTTGTGGGATCACGCGGACGCGATCCTGGAACAGCGGCTCGATCAGGTTCGGGTGGATCACCTCCACCTGCCACTGGCCGGGGTCGATGTCGCGGACCACCAGCGAGCCGTCGAGGAACGGCTTGCGCGTGATCTGCTCGCCGGTCGCTTCGTTGCGGAGCCGGATCTCGGCATCCCGGTTGGCGGCGGCGTGGCCGAGCAATTTGAGGTTCATCGCGCCTTTGACGAAGCTCATGGTTCCCTCCTCGGGGATCGGAGCGGTGCCGGCGCAGCCGGCTGGATGGAGGACATCACTGCACCAACCAGTGCAGATCGCCATATGGGAACTCGACCTCCCAGAACAGGGTGAGATCGTGATCCGGGCCCTTGTCGATGGGAGCGAAGATGACCCTGTTGTAGAGCACGTCGCCATCGGCCTGACGCGACAGCAGCCCGGCCTCGCGGACGGTACCGATCGCCGCCGTTTCCGGCAGAGTGGCGCGGACACGCACGACCATGCGCTGGTGGGTCTCGTCGTCCGAGACGAGGAAGGCGTCAGCGGGGATGGGTGTCGTGACGTCCCCCTCGAGTCCTGGACCGCCGGCGCCGTCGTCGTTGGCCAGTGCGGTCACGGTGACCGAGGCGGGGTCGGCGTCGCTGGTGCCGACGCCCATGTGGGTGATGCTCCCGCCGCCACCGGTGAACAACCCGGCGACGAGCCCGCCACCGCTCCGGAGCACCGTGTTCCGCGCCGTCCGCTCCGCGACGAGGGCACCTGTCCTCCGTCGGACCTCCAGGTGAAGTCTGCCGCGCATGATTCCTCCTCGCCTACCGGTACGTGCTGTCGTTGAAATCGGTGACGCCGAAGACGCCACCTGCGTCCGGGAGATGGTCGATCCCGACCGTTCCCGCCTCGTGCTGCATGAGTGGAAGCACGAGTCGCAGGCGGTCGCGTTGGCGCTGGCTGGATGCGTGTGGACGCAGCCGCACCTCTGACTCCACGCCGGCGGCGGACAGGGATGCGACACCCCGTGCGAGCGAGGCCTCGAGCTGGCTGCGGTCCTCCAGGGCCTCGTCGAGGCGTCCCGCCGGGCTGAGCAGTCCACCACCGTCGAGGTCGACGTGCAGGCTCGCGGGGGTGGCCTCCGACCACAGCAGCTGGAGAACGAGCGCAGGGTCCTGGAAGAACAACGATTGGTCGAAACCGGTCTCGTTCCACCGGCCTTGTTCCAGGTCGAGATCAGCGAGGCCGAGAAGGACGCGGTCGAGACCCGGTTCGTCGTAGTGCGCGACGGGGAGGAACCAGAGTTCGTTGTCGCCAGGTCGAAGGATCAGCGGAGCGGCCGTGTCGGTCTGGGTGTCCTCCCACGGGACGCCCGGCGCCACATGGGTGACAGTGCGGAACCGGTCCGACACGTCGCGTCCCTCCAGATCGGCCACGAGCCCGTCGTCGCGGGAGTGGATCCAGAGCCGCTGTCCGGGCTCGACGACCCCGTGATGCACGAGCGCGGTCCCCGTCGTCACGTTGACGACAACAGGGAGGTACTCGGGTCCGCTCGCCGTGCCGGTGGCCAGCAGGTGGAGCGGGGTGGCCTCGAGGCCTCCGTTGCGGATCGTCTGCCGGTGGAGCGGCGACGGTCCGGTCGGCCCGCCGAGCTCGGCGCGGTGGGCGCGAACGGGATTCTCGACGAATGCGTGCCCGATGGTCACGGGTGCGTCGTTCCAGGTGTCGAAATCCGGCAGCAGTTCGATGTCGTCGGCGGTCTCGAAGGCGTCGGCGTAGTCCTCGACGAAACCGCGCAGCGCGGCGACCGTGACCGCACCGCGACGGAGACGGGCGGTCCGCAGGGCGTGGAACCATGCCCTGTACTCGCCGAGTTCCTGCCAGGGCTCGGGCTCGATGTCGAGCAGCGCTCCGAGCTTGGCGGCGTCGTCGAAGTCGGGGGCGGTGTCGAACCAGAAGCGGCGCTGCACACGACGTGCGTTCTCGTCGACGATCTCGTGCTGGAGCCCGACCGTGTCGAGCAGCGAGTTGAGGATCTCGCCGTCGCGGTACAGGAGCGGCAGTCGGGACGCCAGTGAGCGCGCTCGCTCCGTCGGTGGTGCGGACATTGCCTCGGCCCCGTCACTCACGAGGTTGCCTCGATCACGTCGAGGGTGCGGAGGCGCAGGGTCTCGCCGCTTCCCGGTGCGTAGCTGCCACCGTCGTCGATCAGCTGGACGAAGCGGCCCTGGTGCTCGACGGTGACCGTGGAGGCTGCGCGATCGAGCGCGAAGCGCGAGTCGTCGCGGATGGCGGTGGCAACCCCGTCGAGGGTCAGCGGTGCGGTGGGCGAACGTGAGCCGAGATGGGACGTGAATGCCAACTCGACCGCCGACTGCACCTCGGCCATCGTGACCCCGATCTCGGGCGTGACGGGAAGGAGGGCATCGACGTCGGCTGTGGTGAGGACCGTGTCCTCGGAGACGCTCTCGGACTCGGGCGGGGGGAAGGAGAACGGACGGACGACCTCGAGCACCTCGCCCTCGGCGAGGGTCAGCGACTCGATCGGGTTTCCGCCGTCGTCGGCGAAGGTGATCGCCACGTCGGCGATCCGAGCGTCCTCCAGGGCTGTGGCGACGAGCCGGTTCGATCGGATGGTGCCACCCGGCGCGATGGCGGCGAGACCGGCCGCGACCCGTTCCTCGACCCCGTCCTCGAGCTCACCGAGTTCGGCACCGGAGACGCCCGTGCCGGTGAGTACGAGGGCGATGGTGGTGTGGACGCGTCGATGGGCCGCGGCGGCGGAGAGCACCCGGATCCCGGCCGGGCGGAGCTGGGCGATCCGTTCGGCGACCGCCTGCTCGGCCCCGGTGTTGCCCGGCTGGTCGTAGGCGACATCGATGCGGACCTCGCCGGGTACCCCGTTCGGGAACTCGACGAGGGTGACGTCCTTCACGCCGGGCACGCCGAGGACGCCGTAGCGGAGCGCATCGAGCGTTCCCCGGACCACTCCGTGCAGCGCACCGCGGGTTCGCCGCCGGAACGCGTCGTCGGTCTCCGGTGCTGCCGCCCGGGCGGCAGGCTCCGGGTTCGTGACCGCCGAGACACCGGCGACGAGCACCTCCAGACGGTCGATCGCACCCGCAGCGACCGGCGCCGTCTCCTTCGTGACACCCACGGCCACGATCTCGCGGGACGCCTCGCCCGGCTCGAGGACCAGCACGGCCGAGGTGCGGAAGCGGTTCCCGTCACCGTCGGTGACGATCGTTCCGGCCGGCACGGTGATGCGACCGCCGGTCGTGGCGTTGCGCGCGAAGCGGACGCGGACGAGTGGATGACCCGCCGGGAGTCGCGTCTCGCCGACGAGGGCGGCGACACGGTCGAGTGAGCCGCCCTCCGCCGTCTCGAGGAAGGCCGAGCGGTAGATCCGCTCCAGGTACTGCTCCTCGAGCGCGAGCTCGCGGGCAACCGACTCGAGGAGGGTGCGGACGACGGACCCGACGTTCAGGTCGGTGACCGGAGCGGGACGCGTCTCCACCGGGTAGTAGTTCACGGTGAGCCGGCTCCCCGGCACCGGTGACCGACCCGTGTCCCGGAACGAGATCGCGTCGAAGGTGCCGGTGCCGTCGGTGTCGACGAGCTCGAAGTCGGCGTCGGTGAACCGGACCGCCACTTCTGTGTCGCCGACGAGGGTCACGCCCTCGAGGTGGGAGACACGTCGGACCGGGCGGTCGGCGAGGCGGTCGAGGACGATCGGCCCCTCGACCGGTGCCGTCGTCTGCTCACGGACCGTGCCGCCGGTGAGTGTGGTCAGAACATCGCGCACGATGTCGGGATAGGCGCGCGGGGTGAAGCTCACAGCGGCACCTCCACGCCCACGGTGATCGGCTCACCGCCGTCGACCGGGCGAATCGCGACCTCCACCACGAACGACGACGACGTCTCTCGTTGCAGGTCGAACCTGATCGACACGGCCCGGGGGGCGATACGCGGCTCGCGTTCCAGTGCCTCGAGGATGAATGCCCGGCACAGGCCGCGCAACGACTCGGTCTTGCGGCGTCCGATCAGCTCGCCCAGCCGCGACCCATAGCCGGCATGGCCCAGGTCGGCCAGCGAACCGAGCGGGGTGAGCAGGCGCAGCACCAGTGACTGGGCCAGGTTCTCCCGGCCCTCGATCACCTCGAGGTCGACGACCTCCCCGGCACCCGGCGGTTCGGGCGCCCAGCCCTGCTCGGACGCGCCGGTGGGTTGTCGCCGCGCCGATCGGGGCTGCCGCGGTTGCTGTGTGGGACGCGGCCGCGGCCGGAGGTCGAGCAGCGCGGCATCGTGCGCGCCCAACCCGGGTGGCCCGCGTAGCACCCGGAGGTCGCGGCCCAGGTCGACGTCGCTCATCCGAACATCACTGTCGGAGTCGGGGCGATCACGGTGCCGACGGGCGCATCGGCCGGGTCGTTGCAGGTCGTGGCGGTGTCACCGTTGCGGGCGGCGGGCTGTCCTCCGATGAGGACCGAGGCGCTGCCGACCTGCACCGTCGCCTGGTTGGTCGGGGGCCGTTGGAGCGCGATGCCAGGGGGTGTCGGGAGGTGCGGTACCTGGTTGCTCGCCATCGAACCGACCGTTGCCGCCGGTTGACCGCCGATCAGGACGGTGGGGACCAGCGCCGCGCTGATCGGCCCCAGGAACGGGTGGGGGAGTGGGATCGGGATGGGCCCGCCGGGGGACGGCACCAACACGATGTGGATGTCGGTGGCGATGACCATCGAGGAACCGTTGGCAGCGGGTGCTCCCATCAGTTCACCTTCACCTGTGGCGCAGTGACGGTTGCCGATGCGGAACCCTGGATGTCGACCTCGGTGGCCTGCACCGTGAACTTCCCGCTGGTGCTGATCTCGATGTCACCGCGGCCGCTGATGGCGAGGGTGGCGTCTCCGACGGTGAGTTCCGTGCGGCCCCCACCGGTTGCCTCGACCAGAGCCGTCGCGTCCCCTGCGGTCAGGCGGATCGCGTCCCCGGCCACCTCGATCTCGACATTGGCACCGACCTGGAGCCGGACGGTCGGCTCTGTCGGCCGGATGGTGGCCGCCACCTCCGGTGTCGAGGCACCTGGTGGCAGGTGCAGGACGACCTCGTCCTCACCGTGTGGGGGTGGCTCGAGATCGGAGTTGTAGAGCCGGCCGACCACGACCGGTGCGTGATGGTCGCCGTCGGCGAAGGCGACGACCACGAGGTCGCCGGGTGCCGGGAGCGCGGCGAAACCGAGTGCGCCGACTGCGAGCGGAACCCGCGGCAGCACGATGCCCGCTTCGCGCAGTTCGACGCTGACGGCATGGTCGGCGGGAGCACCGCTGCCGTCGAACGTGTCGACGACGACGCCGATCGACACCGTCGGGCGGGCTGACGCCTCGTGGCGGGCGATGCGCGCCACCGAGTCGAAGAGGGTGGCGCTCACAGGAGCCCTCCGAGGTCGTCGAGCAGCCCGCCGCCCTGGTCGAGACGATCGGCCTCGATCCGGGTGACGCCACGTGGGCCCGGGCCGAGTTGGTGGGTGACCGACGTGACGAACCAGGGTCCGAGCGAGTCGGGCTGGGGGGCATCGGCGATCTCGATCGAGGCCCCCGGTCGGATCTCGGGCTGGAGCCAGCAGGTCGCGACGAGCCGGGCCCCGGAGTTGCGGGTGGCTGCTGCCGCGATTGCGTCGGTGGCTGCCGCCGGTGTGCGCAGGGCGGGCGCCGGGACGCGTCGCGTCCGTGGGGCGGGGCCCGGCGCCCCGTCGGGCAGGACGGTGGTGGTGTGGACGTGGGCGTCGGGCGCCGCGACGTTCCCGGCCGGGCCCGACCCGGCCCAGACGACGTCGGCGTCGGTCTCCCGGCGACGCACCCGCAGCGCGGCGATCTCGCGGCCGTAGCGAAGGGCCCGTTCGGCAGGACCCGTGGGCAGGGGGGCCACGGTGAGCCCGCCATCGGGAGCGCTCGACGCCCATGCGCCGGCCCATCCGGCGAGACGGGCGGTGTGCTCCAGCGCGGTCCGCCCCTGGTCGGCGACGTACGAGAGCAGCTCCGTGTCGGCCTCGATCGAACCGGTCGGGATCCCCTCCTCGTCGGCCAGGGCGGCGATGATCGCCGCCGCGGTCTGCTGCTCGAATGTGGTTCCGGGCCGCGATCGGGCGAGCCTGCCGAGCGCGTCGACGAGGGTGACGGTGGTGCGGTCGAGGTCGCGGTCGACCGCCACGACGACGCCGCTGAAGGTCTCGACGTCGGCGCGCTCCCCGTGGAGCAGGAGTGATGCGTCGTCGCCCGGCTCGGCGTCGACGCGCACGTGTGGAGAGAGGGTGACGCGGGTCGATCCCGCCCGTGGGGCGAGACCGAGCGACACACGGGCGGTCGTCACGTGCGTGTCGTAGCGCAACGACCCGAGGGTGGCGACGGCGCCGAAGACGAGAGTCATGGGTCGCCCCCTCCGAGCAGTCCGGACAAGGACGAGGCGATCGATCCGAACCCCGCCGCGAGGTCGGAGGCCGCTCCGACCGATTCGCCCAACGGCGCCAGTGGGCCGCCGACGTCGATCGAGGCGAGTGAGGCGAGGGCCTGGAGCTGGTCGGCGGCATCCATCACGGCGTCGACGGCCCCGGAGAGGTCGTCGGCGAGGCCGGCCAGGTCGCCCATGATGTCGGTGTCGAATCCGAGGTCGCCGAGACCGAAGCCGTCGAGGCCACCGAAGCCACTCACTTCGGCCGGTGGGGGGAGCGGTGGGCTCTCCAGGAGGTCGAGCTCGTAGGAAACCATCTGCTCGAACCCGGCCACCTCCCGGACCCGGAGGTCGGTGAGAACCACCTTCTGGAGCTCGAGCGCAGTGGTGATGTCCGCCGCGAACGAGACCTCCTCGCCGTCCGCGGCGGCGGTCTGGAGAGCGGCGAGATCGTCCAGCGCGGTGTCGCCCCGCAACACACCGCGGATCCGGATGGCGTGGGAGCCACGGCCGGCTCGCTGGACCGGGTCGCCGTCGAGACCCGGGACGGGAGCGGTCACGAATCCGGCGTCGACGACGTGGTCGATCTGCTGGACCGCGCTCAGCGTGATGTCGCCGACGATCGGCATCGAGTCGCTCGCTACCATCGCTGCAGCCCTCGCAGGTCGGCCTCGTCGTCGAGGGCGACGGCCAGTTCCTCCGTGAGGTCGTCGAGTGTCGGGCGGACCCGTGCCGCGGGCCCGAGATGCGCCGACGTCCCGAGCGACAGCTCGTCGACCGGAGCGACCGACGACGCCGAGTCGACGAGGGCGGATCGGGTCCCGACGTCGGGCCGGTGGGTGTCGGGAGGCGAGGTGTCGAGCGGCGGTTGTGTTCGCGACGGCACTCGTCGGGACGAGTGGCCGGGCTGCACGCTCGACGACCGCGGCGCGGGCTCCGCTCGGTCGTCGGCCGGGGTGGCCGCCTGCTCCGTCACCTCACCGATCGGCCAGCCACCGGGTGAGGGCGCGGGGTCGGGCGGGACGGCTGCTGGGGTGGCGGGCGACTCGAGGTCGCCGCGGCCGCCGACCCCGTGAGCACCGTTCACTTGCGGGTCGCTCACCGCGTTCTCGACGAACCCAGCCGCCTCGCCGGTGTCGTGCACACTCCTCGGCGCGCGCCGACGGGGCTCGTCCGCCGTGGTCGGCGCGGTCTCCGACCTGGTTCCGGACGAGGTCGTGACGGTGCCCTTCGGCGAGGTGGCCGGCGGTTCGTCCGTGTGCCCGCTCGTGCCAGACGGCTCGGTCGCACCACGCGCTTCGGTCGCACCACTCGGCTCGGTCGGGTCAAGGGGAGCGGTCGCATCCCCGGCCTGCTGCAACGTGGTCCGGAGGCTCCTGCTCAGGGGGGAGCGACCGCGACGCAGGAGATCGCCGGCGAGGAGGTCACGGAGTTCGTCGAGCGCGTCAGCCGGCTCTGCGGCATCCGGGTCCTCGTCGTCGGCGCCGCCACGCAACTCGTAGCGGACCCATCCGGAGCGTTCGCCTCCATCGGCCGATGGCGTGGACGGGACGTTGTCATCCGGGACGCTGGCCGCGAGTTCGTCGACGAGGTGAGCCGGCGCGGTGAGGAGTTCGGACGCCGGCCAGCCGAACACCCTGTTCATCGTGACGGCCACGTCGCCGAAACCGGCCCGATCGGCCTCCGAACGCGCTCCCGCCAGCCGCAGGGCGAGAACCTCCAGCAGGACGCGGTCGTCGTGGTCGCCGAGCGGGCGGCCGACGGCGGCGGTGGCGAGGAGCGCGGTGGCGAGGGCACGCGGCTCAGGGTGCAGTGCGCAGAGCTGGGCTCGTTGCCCGAACGTGACCGGTGCGACGACGCCCTGGTCGCCGACGGCCAACGCACCCAGGCCGTGCTCGGAGGCGTCACGCACGCCACCCAACACCGAACCGGCGACGCGCATCTCCCCGGCGGCGAGGTCGATGACGACCGTCACGGCGTCTCCGACGCCGGCACGCGCACCCGTCCCGGCGCTTGCACGTCAGTGCTCCTCGCGGACCCGGGTGGCGCTGAAGCTGTAGACGGCCTCACCATGACCGCCCACCCCGAGGTCGAAGGTCTTCTCGGTGAGGTAGCAGTCGTCGAAGGTGACCGTCACCTCGGTCTCGCCGTGGCGGAGGTTGGCGACCACCTGGAATGTCTGCTGTTCCTCCAGCCCGTCGAGCGCACCGCTGGCGGAGGCAACGCGGAGGCGACCCTCCACGTCGTGGGCGCCCGAGGTGACCCCGATCCGTTCGGCGCTGCCGAGCGCGTAGAGGTTCGAGCGTGCCCGGCGGGTCCGGTAGTCGATCGCCTGGACGCCGAGTAGGGGCTCACCGTCGACGAGGACGGAGCTCTCGTTGGCTGCGAAGATCGTAGGCATGGCGGAAGTTCCCTCGTGATCAGTTCTTGACGCGGATCGTGGCGTAGACGTAGTCGATGGACCGGACCGGTCGGACCGCGATGTCGATCCGCACGATGCCCTGGGCGAAGTCCTGCTGCGTCGAGTAGACGTCGACGACGAAGGCGGGGTCGCTGCCGTCGGTGCTCGGTACCAACGCCCCGGCCCGCTCCATCCGGGTGAACGTGGCCACCAACTGCTGACGCAGGGCGGCGCGGGCCTCGTCGGAGTTGAGGCGGCCGATGAAGTTCTCGGCGATCGCCTTCGTCTCGCGGATCGCCTGATCGGCCACACGGGTCACCGAGATCTGGTCCCCGGTCGTGTCGATGCCCTTCAGCACGATCACTCCGCGACCGGCCCGCTGCTGAACGACGCAGAGGTTCGTCGACGGGCCGAGCAGGCGGTTGAGCTGGCTCTCCCGATAGCTGGACGGCGGGATCCCGTGCATCGGGATCGGTTTGAACGTCGGGGAGTCCATCGGCGTCATTCGTCCGACGAGCCCCGCCACGGCACCGGCACTCCCTGGCGGGGCGACGAGTACCATCCGGCGGTTGCGTACCGCCGCCGAGTGATCGCGGATTCCGTCGAGGTCGCCCGCGTCGTCGGGAGTGATCGAGCCGAAGGCGATCCGCGGCGCTCCGTTGTCGCTCATCGTGACGGCGTGTCCGACGAGCGCCTGATGGATCTGCACCACGTCGGACGTGTCACGGCCGGGCTCGATCGCGGCCAGCACGAGATCGATCCGCGGGTCGTCGGCCAGGAGGTCGATCGCCTCGCGGTAGTCGTCGACGCTCGGCGAGGACCCGTCGGTGAATTCGACCGGGACCGTGGTGGCCGCCGGCAGCCGGGCGTTCGCGTCGAGGCTGCTCCGGCCGGTGACGTGGACGAGGCGGCTCTCGGCGGCGAGGAGGGCCGGGAGATGGCGGGCGCTGTCGGGGTCCATCGTCAGGTCCTCGAAGAGCTCCTGGCGGGCCCCGTTGCGGAGGATCTCGACGCTGAGTTCGTCGTCGCTGCCCTGGATCCGCACGGTCATCCCGTCGGAATCGACTCCGGGGAGTGTCCGGACGTCCATCAGCGGTGTGCCCGGTGCACCGTCCATGGGCACCTCGGCTGTACCCGCCTCGTCGAGCGCGTAGTCGCCGGCCGCTGGATCCTCGCTGTCGAAACCTGGATCGACGGCCACGACCGTCTTCGACAGCCGGTTGACCGCACCGAACAGGTCGGCTGGATCGGACGCGTCGACCACGAGATCGTTGAATCGCTCGACCTCGGCGCCGGAGCGCAGGACGCGCAGCGTGACCCGAACGACGGCACCGGCGGCGTTGGTGACCACCCGGACGTCGGCGCTGAGGTCGTTGCCCCACTCGCCGTTCGATCGGGCGCGCAACCGGACGGCCGGATCGTCGTCGGCGTTGACGAGGGTGGCCCGCGCCGGGCCGCCGCTGTGCACCGGCGACACGATCACCTCACGGCAGCCGTTGCGGAGGGCATGGACGGCCTCCGGCATCGACGACTCGGTACCGGGCCCGAGCAGTTCGACGAGTTCGCTGACCCGCGACACCCCGACGGTGTCGCCCTCGGGTGGTGGACGGTCGACGATGCCGGCCACGCCGAGGATGCCGGCGGCGGCCGGGAGTGGCGGGAGAACGTCGAAGCGCGCCTCGACGGAAACCCCTGGTACGACGAGTGTTGGCATCTCGGCCCCTTCCCCGAATCTGACCCCGCTTCATTCTGGGTCAGCCCCGGTGGCTGTGCAACTGCTTTGCGCGGGACACCCGTCACGTCGGTGCGGGCGACCTGGATCGGGCTTCTCGGCTCGTGCACTGGGTCCACACAGGCCGGCACCTGCGTTCGTACGACGAGTTCAGGCCGGCGGCGGCGTGACGCTCTTGTTGCCGGATGTGGTCGGCGGCTTCGATCCGGTGCTGCGAAGGCTGTTGAGCTTGCCGAGTGCGTCGAACCAGAAGCGCGAGCCGGGGATCAGGCCCAGGATTGCGGCGCCGTACCCGACGACGAGGAAGATGACGTTGCGCATCGTCGATTCGTCCGCCACCCAGATCCCCTGTGAGTGGAAGAAGCACTCGGTGCCGCTGTCGGCGCGCACTTCCGGGTCGCCCTTCTCGTCGATGCCCTCGCAGGAGATCGAACCGTTCCAGAAGACCGGCAGTCCACCGGCCTCCAGCTCCTCGATCGTCTGTCGCGCTTGCTGCTGACATTGTGCGACGTCGCTGATCCCCCCTTCCTCGTTGGTCTCACACTCGAACTCGGCAGCGACTTCGACGATCGCCGCGCGGCTGGCGTCATCCTGGAGGAGGTGGTCGCCGATGCGGAGCAGGTTGATGTTGAAGAACAGCACGATCACGACGGCAAACAGGATCTGGACCTTGCTCGCGTGCCGCTTGTACCAACCGGACACCCGCCCCATGTGATCGTCGTACGTCGTCTCGAGCCGTGAACGGATCGCGTCGACGTCATTGCCGGTCTCGTTGACGATGCTCATCAACTGGTCGCGCAGCGGGCTGTCACCGAGGTTCTGCTCGATCTTCTGGCGGATCCCCGACAGCGGCGGCCGCGGCTCGCCGTCCTCGAGGTCGGGGAGGATCTCGCCGAGTACGGCGGATGCGAACTGGCGCGAAGCGATGTAGGACGGCAGCTTTCGCTTCGCCTTCATATTGCTGAAGCCCCCGGTCACGAGCTCCTCGAACCCCGTTTCGCCGTCGGCGAGCTGCGGGACCGTGGCATCGGTCCCTTTCTCGGCGGCGTAGCTGTCGCGAGTCCGCTCCTTCTGGCCGACCGTACCGAGGAACACGCTCCCGAAGAGCTTGTACGTGGTCGTGAATTGGCCGTCCTCGGTGGTCCCGTCGACGAGCGACTTGATCCCGCGCAGCAACTGGGCGCCTCGAAGACCCATGAACCGCGTCGTGGCCTCGGTGAGCGCACTCACGGCCACCGAGAACAACGTGAGTACGAAGACGACCCCGATCACGACCTCAAATATCGGCACATCCAGCACCACGACCCCCTGGTTCGAGTGATCCCCCGGGGGACTGTACGGACGGGCCGAACGGATGGTCAAGTTGCCAGATTTCGCTCTTCGGAGTTGACCCGGTGTTTCGGACACCTCGGTGTCGAAGAGCTGCTCTGCGAACGGGGTGTCGAGGTCGATCACGTCACCATCTACCGGTGGGTGCGGCACGACACGACGCAGTGCGCCGACAACCGCGTCGAATGGGATCACGGACGGCTCGAGTCGGCGCATCGGTCGTGCGTTCGGATGGGGTGTGTGGGACACTCGCGGACCGTGCGTTGGGTCGTGCTTGCGTCGCTGGTCGTGGTGGGGGCGTGCGGCGGGTCGGGCGAAACGGATGATCGAGCCGATGTGGTGTCGACGACGCCGACCGTGACCGTAACGACGAGCGGGCCCGACGTGGATGCAGTCACCGAGACTGCCTCGACCGAGCCGGAGAGCTCGACTCCCACGTCGGAGTCGGCTAGCTCCGACGAGACGACAGAACCGGATCGCGACCGCGAGGAGCGGTCGGACGACGCGAAACCACCGACGCAGGACAGCTCTCCGTCGATGCCGCCGGTGGTCGACCCCGACAACGTGTATTCCGAAACCATGGTGGGCAAGCTCGGGACATCGGTCCGTGACGACCTCGAACTCGTCTACGTGCCGACGAACGATGCGGCGACGGTCGTGGTCATCGACCAGGCCAGCTTCACCGTCGTCGACGAATACCTCGTCGGCAACCTCGCCCAACACGTCACCCCGTCATGGGATTTGGAGACCCTCTATGCCAACGCGTCGGGGTGGAATCAACTGGTGCCGATCGACCCCGATACCGGTACCGCCGGGGAGCCGATCCCCGTCGATGCCCCCTACAACCTGTACTTCACGCCCGACGGCGCACATGCCGTGGTGATGGCCGAGCGGCGGAACCGTATCGACTACTACGACCCGTCGTCGTGGGAGCGCGACTTCTCCATCGACACCCCCTGCGACGGGCCCAACCACGCCGACTGGACCCTCGACGGTTCGGACTTCTGGGTCACCTGTGAGTTCTCGTCACAACTGCTCCACCTGACCACCGACGGGGAGGTGCTGCGCGTCATCGACGTACCGGGCGGCAAACCCCAAGACATTCGACTGCTCCCCGACGGCTCGGCGCTGTACCTCGCCGACATGGCCAACCGGCGGGTCCTCGTCCTCGACCCCGCCACCGGCGACACACTTCACGAGATTCCAGTCGACGAGCATCCCCACGGCATCTACCCGAGCCGTGACGCGTCGGTGTTCTACGTCTCCAATCGCGTGAGCGGCACCGTGTCGGTGATCGACTGGCGCACCCACGAAGTGATCGACACCTGGGTCATCCCCGGTGGAGGCTCGCCGGACATGGGCGGAGTGAACGCCAACGGAACCGTCCTCTGGCTCTCCGGGCGCTTCCACGACGAGGTCTACGCATTCGACACCACCACCGGCGAACTCCTCGCCCGAGTCCCCGTCGCAGGCGGACCCCACGGTCTGACCGTATGGCCACAACCAGGTCGCTACTCCCTCGGCCACACCGGCAACCTCCGCTGACCCACCCGTCAGCGCCCGACCCCGTCTCCACCATTCCCACTGCTGCCGATCGAGCAGGCACCTACGTGACGCCTGCGTCGACTCAGTCGCCGTGGTCGAGGTGATCCAGTGGTGACGCTGTCCCGCCTCGCCGGTCTTCAGGGGAATGGGCCGTGTTCTCGATCTCCCATCGCCACCGGCTTCGCTGGCGTACCGAGTGGATGCCCCACGACAGGAGCGACAACCCCACGGCCTGGTGTCCCTCAACGGCGCGTACACGGTCGCCGAACTGTCCTGGCTGAGCAGATGGGACACTTCGGCGTGAGCAGAATGTCGGGCACGGGCGGTCTGAGGCCGTCACTGCGCCACGAAGATCGTTCACGGCACAAGGGCCGATCCCGGGTACGGAGGTGTCCCCCGGGATGGGAGCAAGGGTGATGGTTCTCGTTGGTCCAGGTCGGTTCGCGACCCCGGGGGAAAGGAGTCGGTCAGGACCCGACGATGCCGCCGTCCTTGCGGGTGATCACGAAGGTCGCGTCCCGCGGGATCGTCGTGCCGTCGGGTGGGTCGTTGAGGACCGGGAAGTTCGTCCGCGTCGGGTCACCGTTGCCGGGGTGCTGGGTGTTGCAGAACAGCGTGCGCCGGTCGGGCGTCACGGTGAGGCCGGTGATCTCGTCGCTCGTGACGCCCGTGAACAGACGGCGGAACTCCTCGGTGTAGCTGTCGGCGACGACCATCTGGTTGTTGCCGCCGTTGGGCTGGCCGCCGTCGGTCTCGATGAAGATCCGCCCGTCGGGGTCGGCCCACAGGCCGTCGGGATCGGTGAATTCGTGGTCGCTGCCGAGGATGTCGGTGCAGAGCACGAAGATGTCCCACTCGAAGGTGGTCCCGACATGGTTGTCGGCGTCGCGCCAGCGGATGATGTGGCCGTTGTTGTTCGGCGCTTCCGGGTTGACCGCGTCGGCCTGGGTACGGCGGCTGTTGTTGGTCAGCGTGCAGTACACGTCGCCGTTCGGTGCGACCGAGGTCCACTCGGGCCGATCCATCGGCGTGGCACCGAGGATGTCGGCGGCGATCCGGGCGTAGGTGAGCAGTTCGGCCTGGTCGGCGAACCGGGCGGCGAGCGCCGGGTTGTCGATGGTCAGCGCGAGCCACTCGCCGGTGCCGTCCTCGTCGAAGCGGGCGACATACAGCGTGCCCTCCGAGAACGGGCTCGTGCCGCGCGCCCGCATCGACTTCCAGTTGGACGTCGAGACGAACTTGTAGATGTAGTCGAAGCGCTGGTCATCGCCCATGTAGCCGACGGCGCGGCCACCGCGGCCGGTGGTGAAGGCAAAGCCCTCGTGCTTGAAGCGGCCCATCGCCGTGTGCTTCACCGGCGGGGCGCCGGGGTCGTGCGGGTCGATCTCGACGATCCAGCCGAACCGGTTCTCCTCTCCGGCGTTCTTGTTGAGGTCCCACCGCTCGTCGAACACGTGCCAGCCGTAGCCGAAGCCGGTGTCGGTGAAGCCGTAGCGGGCCTGCTCTTCGGTCGGCACGAACTCGTCGACCGCACCGAAGTAGCCGTTGAAGTTCTCCTCGCACGTCAGATAGGTGCCCCACGGGGTGTAGCCGTTCGCGCAGTTGTTCACCGTCCCCGCCGGGGCGTTGCCCGTCAGCGACTCGATGTATGGGCTCCCGAGGACCGGACCGCCGAACACGACCGGGGTGTTCGGGGTGATCCGGCGGTTGAACCTGCTCGACGTGGAGCTGGTCCAGGTGCCGTTCGTCTTCATCAGCTCGACCACCGAGACGCCGTGGGCAGCCTGTGAGATGCGGACATCTTCGAGGTTCTCCGGGAACTCCTTGCCGTACACGTGGGTGTTGCGGCCGAACTCGTGGTTGATGCAGAGCAGACCGCGGTCGTTCGACCCGTTGTCGGCAAAGAACCACATGCCGTCGTGGCCGATGCCCACCTGGCGCTCCTGATCAGCGGCGCTCGCGGGACGGCCGCCGTCGATGTCGGGAACCCCGGGGAACAGCGGGGTGCCCCAGGGGATGACGACCTGGTACTCGTAGTCCGCCGAGATCGACGGGAGGGGGCCGCCGAGGTTGGGGGTCGGGGTGAATCCGAGCAGCGGACCCTGGTTCGGATGCGGGAGGTTTGGGCCCTTCTGGCCGCCCTCGGCGGCACCGGCGACCCTGCTCTGGGCGAAGAAGCCGACCGCAGCCGCAGCGAGGCCACCGACCATTGCGTTGCGGCGGCTGATACGGGCGTTCAGGATGTCGGCGAACGGAGTGTTGTTCGACGGATTGACGATGTCGTCATCGATTGGCATGTGGCGGATCCTTCTCGAGTGGTACGGGTACGCGGAACGTACGCGGCGAGCATGAACTGTCGCCTGGGGCCAGCTGGCGGGCCGGTGAACAGACTGAGAAGCATGGACGAAGCCGACCGGGATGCCCGAGCGGGATCGTCGGCTGATGGTGCAGCCGCGCCCGGTGAGAGCGTGACGGGGTGCTCGACTCGGGCCGGCACCGGACAGCGTGAACCATCGGATCCGGAGGGTGTCGACGTCCGCTGCCGAAGTCGGTTCGCTCGCACCGTGCGCGTCTCCGGTGAACTCGGCGCAGTCGGCGTCGGTGTGGCGGCGGGTACCCTTTCCGGCCATGTTGCATCGCTGGCTCGTTCGTTGGGCGGTCGCGACCGTGGCGCTCGTCGCTGTGGTCGTGTCGTTGTCGAGCCCGGCGGCGGCGCACACTGACTTCGAGTCCTCGACGCCCGCTGATGGTGACGTCGTGGATGAGGTCGTCGGCGAGATCGTGGTCCGGTTCACCGCCGAGGCG